>NZ_JAZHRT010000001.1:9342500-9475967 GCF_036924535.1 Bradyrhizobium sp. AZCC 2262
GCTGTCATGGCAGCCGTGCCGGTCACCGCTTTTGCCCAGAACAACACTCAAGTCGTTCCCCCGCCGAAAGCCCAAAAGAAATTGCCGGAAGCGCCGAGCAAGCTTCCCAAGGTCGGAGCCGATCGTACCCGCGGGCTGGATTTCCTGTTCGGCGCACTGAAGGCGGCCCCAGACGAAGCCAGCGCCAAGCATGTCGAGGCGCGGATCTGGGCGCTGTGGATGCAGACCTCGAGCGACACGGCTGCGCTGCTGATGCTGCGCGCCAAGGCCGCGATGGAGGCGCAGAAGGTCGATATCGCGCTGAAACTGCTCGATGCCGTCATCAAGCTCCGCCCCGACTATGTCGAGGGATGGAACCGGCGCGCAACGCTGTATTACCTGAAGAACGACTACACCCATTCGCTGGAGGACATCCGGCAGGTGCTGATCCGCGAGCCCCGGCATTTCGGTGCGCTGGCTGGCCTCGGCATGATCATGCAGGACATCGGCGACGAAAAGCGCGCGCTGGAAGCGTTCCGCAAGGCGCTGGCCGTCAATCCGCATCTTGAGAAGGTGCCGGAACTGGTCAAGACGCTGACCGAAAAGGTCGAAGGCCGCGATATCTGATTTCGAGCATGGTCTCCGCGCAAACGCGTTCGGCGATTGTCGCGAGGGAAGGTGGGCACCGGTTTTCCCGAGGCAAATGCGAAGCATTTGTCCGAGATCATGCTCAATCAAGAAGATGGCGGTTAACCCTGATTCCCGACGACATACTTCAGGCAGGAACGCCGCGTCGCTAACGCGGTATTATCGGCTGACTGCGTTACAGGAGCGAGCCATGAAATCATTGCTGCTGGCCGGCGCGATGATGATCGCGACCGGAACCTGCGTTTTCGCGCAAGGCGGCTATTGGGTGGTCGGCAATCGCACGACCAGCAAATGCGAGATCGTCACGAGCAATCCCGTCGTCAACGCTCAGGTCGGCGGCAATATCTGGTTCGGAACCGGACCGTACAGCTCGTTCGACGACGCCAAGCGGGCCCGTTCGACCATCTCCAGTTGCCCGGCGGTAGAAGAGCCGCCCGCAGACACGCAGAATGACGAGAAGAAATCCGATTAGAGCGTTTTTGGAGCCGTTTCGCGTCAGGAAAACGCGTCGACCCAAAACGCTCTAATGTACGGCGTTACTGCCGCGCGCCATGCCGTCGAGGCCCACGGCCGCGTAGAACTGCGCCAGTTCCGCTTCAAGCTGCTCGTTGACCCGCAACAGCGCTTTGAGGGCGCCGCGGATATCGCCATTGCAACTCGCTACGATCTGATCGATGGCGGCTTCGCTTGCGTCGGAAATCATGGGTATTCCCTTCGATTGTACGCTGGAACAATTTGTAGTGAGCGCCCCTGTTCCTGTGGATGTTGGGTACAATGCAGACGCCCGACTAACCCCCTAATCAGGCACGCGCACAAATGGCGAAAGTGTCAGCGCGACTGTACAAATTTGCCGATGACGTCAGTATGACCCCGCTATCCACAGAACGGGTCCCCTGTGGACAACCCACGAAACCTGCGCCGATCCGGGCCGTAGCTCGCTGGTGCAGAAAATCAGCCGGAAATCGTCGATGGTGGTAGTGATTGTCGTGGCGGCGCTGGCGGTGCTGGCGCTGGTTACGCAAGCCGGCGTTTTTCTCAGCGAGCGGGCCCATCCGGCCCAAGGCCGGATCGTCGAGGTGGCGGGTGGAACCCTCCACATCCTCGATATCGGCCCACGCGATGCGGCCGGTCCGCCGATCGTGATGCTGCACGGCGCGAGTTCCAATCTCGAAGTGATGCGGCAGCCGGTCGGGGAACGGCTGGCCAGGAAGCACCGCGTGATCCTGATCGATCGTCCCGGGCATGGCTGGAGCACCCGCGCCCGCATCGAGGACTCGACGCCCGAAATTCAGGCCCGCATGATCGCCGACGCGCTGGCAAAGCTCGGCGTCACCAGCGCGATCTTTGTGGTGCATTCCTGGTCCGGCGCGCTGGGTGCGCGCATCGCGCTGGATTACCCGCAAGCCGTCGCCGGCCTGGTGATGCTGGCGCCGGTGGCCTATCCGTGGCCCGGCGGCGCCGGGCGCTACAACAGGTTGATCGCGACGCCGGTGATCGGTCCGCTATTCGCCTACACCGTCACGCTGCCGCTCGGCCTTTTGCTGGCGGAACCGGGCGCGCGCAGCGTGTTCCTGCCGCAGACGATGCCGGACGGATTTGTTCGGAACACCGCGACACCCCTGTTGCTGCGGCCGCGCGAATTCATCGCCAATGCGCGCGATCTGGTGACACTGAAGGCGGCGGTCGCCGAGCAGGCACCGCGCTATGCGCAGATCAAGGCGCCGGTCGCCATCATCACCGGCGACGCCGACAAGACGGTGTCGACCAACATCCACTCACGGCCGTTCGCGGCTACCGCGCCGAACGCGAAACTGATCGTGCTGCCGGGCGTCGGCCACATGATCCAGCAGGCCGCGCCCGATCTCATCATTGCGGAAGTTGAGGCGATGATATCAGCGATGGCGCCGGGTGCGGCAGCGGCGGCCCATTGAGCCGTGCGGGAGCCGGTGCTCTATCCGACGAGCGTTCTTGCGCGGTCAAGCACGACCGTGACACCGCACGTGGCCTGACGGCTCCGGATGGGATACGATCGCTGAGCGGGATCTCGCTGCTCGTCCCGCTCGGGATGAACGTGTGAGAGGTTGCGAACTGGGCAGCTTACGTTCGAGGGAGAGCCCCATGTACGCCGCCATTCGTCAGGGCAAGGCCAAGCCCGGCAAGGCCGAAGAGCTGACACGCCGGATCAAGGAGGGCGCGATTCCCGTCATCAGCGAGGTCGAGGGCTTCATGGGCTATTACGTGGTCTATGCGCCCGACGACACGGTGATCGCGATCAGCCTGTTCAACAATTTTGCCGCCGCCGAGGAATCCAACAAGCGCGCACTGGCGTGGATCGAGCATGAGCTGGCGCCGCTGTTGACCGGGCCAGCCACCGCGATGGCCGGACCCGTGATCGTGCACACGCTGGCTTGATCGGGCGAACGCAGGAACGGGAGGCGACGCGGCTCCGCCACACGTGCAGAGCCGCCGACAATCTCACTTCGTCTTGCCGTCCTTGTCGAACGAGGAAACATAGGCCCAGAGGTCGTTAGCCTCTTTCTCGTTCTTGATGCCGGCGAACACCATCTTGGTGCCCGGAATCTTCGCCTTCGGCTCCTTGATGTATTCGAGGAATACATCCTTGCCCCAGGTGATGCCGGAATTCTTGTTGGCGTCGGAATAGGAGTAACCCTCGACAGAGCCGGAATGGCGGCCATCGAGCCCGTTGAGCACGGGGCCCACCTTGTTCTTGGCGCCTTCGCCGATCGCGTGGCAGGCCAGGCATTTGTTGAACGAGGATTTGCCGGCGGCGGCGTCCTGCGCCAGCGCGCCCGTTGCTGTGGCCAATGAGGTAACGACAATCAGCGCGCTCAAAGTCGATGTTTTCATGTGGTGCTCTTCGTTTCTTCCCGGGGAGATAGGCGGATTTCTTGTGGCAGGCCCGCTTGGATTGGACAACCCACGAAACCTTGACAGGTTTCAGCATTGCCGACTTGTCCCAGAGAGAACTGATCGTTTGACGCGTGGCAATGCCACCTTCGGATGGCCTACCCAAACCTTGGTAGACGTGCTTGATTTGCCACCACAAATCGCTATTCGCTGGGCTTGGAGGAATACGCATGGCCATCATGATGCCGGCTGCCGATCAGGCGGTTCTGAACCGGCGTGACGCCATTGTTGCCGCGCTCCGTGCGATCGTGCCGGGTGAGGGCGTGATCGACAGCGCGGCCGAAATGCTGCCTTATGAGTCCGATGGCCTGATGGCTTACCGGCAACCACCGATGGTCGTGGTGCTGCCCGACACCACCGAACAGGTCTCTCAAGTCCTGAAATACTGCTGCGAGCAGGGCATCAAGGTGGTGCCGCGCGGCTCCGGCACCTCGCTGTCAGGCGGCGCGCTGCCGCTGGCCGACGGCGTGCTGCTGGGGCTCGGCAAGTTCAAGCGCATCCGCGAGATCGATTTCGACAACCGCGTGGTGGTGACCGAGCCCGGCGTCACCAACCTCGCCATCAGCCAGGCGGTGGCGCATGCGGGTTTCTACTACGCGCCCGATCCCTCCTCGCAGATCGCCTGCTCGATCGGCGGCAACGTCGCGGAGAATTCCGGCGGGGTGCATTGCCTGAAATACGGCATGACCACCAACAACGTGCTGGGCTGCGAGATCGTGCTGATGTCGGGCGAGATCCTGCGGATCGGCGGCAAGGCCGCCGAAAATTCCGGCTACGATTTGATGGGCATCATCACTGGTTCGGAGGGGCTGCTCGGCGTCATCACCGAGATCACGGTGCGGATCCTGCAGAAGCCGGAGACGGCCCGCGCCCTGATGGTGGGTTTCGCCGAGGTCGAGGCCGCCGGCGAATGCGTGGCTGCCATCATCGGCGCCGGCATCATTCCGGGCGGCATGGAAATGATGGACAAGCCCGCGATCCACGCCGCCGAAACTTTTGTGCATGCCGGCTATCCGCTCGATGTCGAGGCGCTTTTGATCATCGAACTCGATGGACCGAGTGTGGAAGTCGATGAACTGATCAAGCGGGTCGAGTCGATCGCGCAAGGCTGCGGCTCGACGAGCTGCCAGATTTCGACGTCGGAGGCCGAGCGCAATCTGTTCTGGGCCGGCCGCAAGGCGGCATTCCCGGCAGTGGGCCGGATTTCGCCCGACTATCTCTGCATGGACGGCACCATTCCGCGCGGCGCGCTGCCGAAGACGCTCGCGCGCATCCGCGACCTCTCGGCCAAATACGATCTGCGCGTCGCCAACGTGTTTCACGCCGGCGACGGCAATCTGCATCCCTTGATCCTCTACGATGCCAACCAGCCCGGCGAGATGGAGCGGGCCGAAGCCTTCGGCGCCGACATCCTGCGTGCGTGCGTCGAATTTGGCGGCGTGCTCACCGGCGAGCACGGCGTCGGCATCGAGAAGCGCGACCTGATGGGCGAGATGTTTTCCGAGATCGACCTGAACCAGCAGCAGCGGCTGAAATGCGCCTTCGACGCGCAGGGCCTGCTCAACCCCGGAAAAGTGTTTCCGACGCTGCATCGCTGCGCCGAGCTCGGCCGGGTGCATGTGCATGGTGGCAGACTGGCGTTTCCTGAATTGCCGCGGTTCTAGCGGCTGGAGCTGGCGTTGGTCCCGGTGGCGCGATACGGCTGACACCACGGCGGGCGACGCGATGGGCGCGGTGACCGGAGCGCGAAGCGCGCCGCGGCTGCTGTTCATCGACAACATCCGCTGGTCGATGATCATCCTCGTGCTCAGCATGCACGCCTGTGACACCTATAGCCCGTTCGGCAATTGGTACTATGTCGACCGGCGTCCGACCGGCCTCGGCACGGCGCTCTTCTTTGGCGTCTACCAGAGTTTCCTGCAGGCCTTTTTCATGGCCGCGCTGTTCTTCATCGCCGGCTATTTCGCGGCCGCGGCCTACGACCGCAAGGGCTTTGCGCCGTTCGTCCGCGACCGCTTTCTGCGGCTTGGCGTTCCGACCTTGCTCTTCATGTTGGTCATCGGCCCGCTGACGCAATATTTCCTGTCGTGGACCTGGGGCAGCGGCGGCTTCGGCCATCAATGGTTCAAGCATATCAGGAACGGGGAGTGGCTGTCGGAAACCGGGCCGATGTGGTTTTGCGCGGCGCTGCTCGTGTTCTCGATCGTTTACGGCCTGATCCGCCGCAGCGGCCGGAGCGAACCTCAGATATCGCCGGGGGACGATCGTGCGAGCAGTCTCTGGCTGGTCGCCTTCGTCATCGCAATGGCGGCATCGACGTTCCTGGTTCGCGTCGGGGTCGACGAGGGCGCCTCGGTGCTCAACGTCCACCCCGGCGACTTCCCGCAATATATCCTGATGTTTGCCGCCGGCGCGCTGGGCTGCCGCGGCAACTGGCTGACCGCACTGCCCGAGCGCTTTTGCATCCGCTTTGGAGCGTTGGCGCTTGCGGCGTCGGTTCCGCTGATGGCAGTCCTGATCCTGTTTGGTGGCGGCCTGCAAGGCGAGACGCAGCAATATTCGGGCGGCTTCAACTGGGTCAGCGCCGGCAAATGCCTGTGGGAGGCGCTGGTTTGCGTCGGCATGGGGCTGTTGATGCTCGCCGTCTATCGGCGTCGCTTCGACTGGCAGGGACCGGTTTCAAAATGGTTGTCCGATAACGCCTTCGGCGTCTACCTCATTCACCCGCCGGTCCTGATCGGCGCCGCCATCCTGCTGCACACGCTGGCATTGAACGCCATTGCCAAAGCGCTGCTTTTGACCGTGGTTGCCGCTATCGGCAGTTTCGCGGCCTCCGCCTTCGTGCTGCGCAAATCGCCGCTGCGCGCCATCGTCTAGCGCGGGATGGCGCGGCCAGGGCCGCGCCATCCGGCTGTGCCGAAACGCCTACAGCAGCGCGTATTGCGTGCGTTCGCGCTTCGCCAGCAACGGCAGCGCTTCGCCCGCGATGTAGGTCTTGAAATGCGCGCTGTCCTGATGCGCCTTGAAGGCGGCCTCGTCGCGGAACAGTTCATAGAACAGGAACTGGGCCGGATTGTCCTTGGCCCTCGATATCAGGAACAACTTGACGCCTTCCTCGCGCTGCGCCTCGGGCAGAAAGCGGTCGAGGATCGCGGCGACCTTGTCGGCTTCGCCTTGTTTTGCTTCCCATTGCGCAACAACGAGCAGCCCGCCGCCGTCGACGGCGTCACTGATCGATTTCTTCGTTGCATACTGATTCATTGTCTGGGCTCCTTGCTCCTGGGATCGAGATGACGACATCGTCCATGGCGAGAGATAGATCGCCAGGACCGCTCCGAATGCAGTGATCACCGACCTTCGGCTGAACACTTCGTTAGATCGCGGCGTGGGCCGCGCTGTTATCGATCGCTCCATGTCTGTCTCCATCGGTTCGTTTCGATCGCGATCAGCGCGACCCTTGTAGCGATCGCCTGGCGGCCTCGATTCGCCTGCGATCGAAGTATCGATGTCGTGAACATTTCGATCATGATCGAAACGTTGCGTCCGAATGGCATGCGACAAGCATGGTGGATTTCGCCGGAAGCAGGAGTTGGCCATGCCGACCATCGCACCGCAGCTTGCCGAACTGGCCGGACTGATCGCCGATCCCGGGCGCGCCCGCATCCTGTCGCGGCTGATGGACGGGCGCGCGCAGACAGCGAGCGAACTGGCGCTGCTCGCGGGCGTCACGCCGCAGACGGCGAGCTGGCATCTTTCCAGACTGGTTCAGCGCGCGCTTCTGAAGGTGGAGAGGCGCGGTCCGCGGCGGCTCTACCGGCTGGCCACCCCGCTGGTCGCGCAGATGCTCGAGGGCATGATGACGGTTGCCGTCACCGGTCCGCAAGCCTCCCGGCCGTCGGCACGGATCGACGATCAGATGCGGCGGGCCCGGACCTGTTACGACCACCTTGCGGGCGAACTTGGCGTCGCGGTCACCGATGCGCTGCGGGAACGCGGTTATCTCGTTCTGGACCAGGATGCCGGCGAACTGACCGCCGCGGGCCTGGCATTTCTTGGCAGTCTCGGCCTCGACCTGCGATCACCGGCGCGGCGCCGGCGGGCGCTGTGCCGACCCTGTCTCGACTGGAGCGAGCGGCTTCCGCATCTCGCCGGACGGGCAGGAGCCTCGATCGCCGACCTCGCGTTCCAGCGGGACTGGATCCGCCGCCGGCCACAGGGCCGCTCCGTCGAAATCACCGCGGCGGGGCTTGCGGCGTTCAAAAATCTGTTCGGTGCGCGCATTTGATTTCGGAGCCAAATTTGGCTACCCGCTAAAGGCGTGGATACGCTCAAGGTAAGAGACGCCAAAGACGTCGAGCAAGTGGTGCGCGCTGCGATTGCCAGCGAGCAGCCGCTTGAGATCATCGGTCATGGCACCAGGCGCGCGATCGGCCATCCGATGGCGACCAATGCGGTGCTCGATCTCTCGGCGCTCAACGCCGTCATATCCTATGAGCCGAACGAGCTGATCATCACGGTGCAGGCCGGCGCGCCGCTGGCCGACGTGCAGTCGCTGATCGATTCCAAGAACCAGCAATTCGCCTTCGAGCCGATGGATACCTCTGCGCTGCTGGGCGTGTCCGGCAACGGCACCATCGGCGGCATGATCGGCGCGGGGCTCGCCGGTCCCCGCCGCATCAAGGCTGGCGGCGCCCGCGATCACCTGCTGGGGGCGCATGCGGTGTCCGGTTTCGGCGACAGCTTCAAGACCGGGGGCAAGGTGGTGAAGAACGTCACCGGCTATGACCTCTGCAAGCTGCTGACGGGGTCGTGGGGCACGCTGGCTGTGATGACGGAAGTGACCTTGAAGGTGATGCCGAAGCCCGAGAGCGAGCGTACGCTGGTGCTGGGTGGGCTGGACGATGTGACCGCCAATCGCGCGATGACCGCCGCACTCGGCTCGCCGTTCGACGTTTCGGGCGCGGCGCATCTGCCGAATTCGGCGTTCCGGCCGGCGACGGGCGCGCTGGCAAGCCTTTCCTCGCAGAGCCGGGCGATGACCCTGCTACGGCTGGAGGGCATCGCGGCGTCGGTAGCCGACCGCGCCAATTCTCTCGGCAAGACGCTTGCCGCGTTTGGGCCTGTGGAAATGTTGCAGGATGCGGCGTCGGCTGCGGTCTGGCGCGCGATCCGCGACGTCGAAGCCTTTGCCGCAAGCGGATCGCTCGGTGCGTGGCCGGTGTGGCGGATCGTCTGTCCGCCGGCGTCGGGCGGGGTGCTCGGTCAGGCTCTGGCGCGCGATAGCGGGGGCGATGTGATCTACGACTGGGGCGGCGGCCTGATCTGGGCGGCATTGCCGCCCAAGCCGGATGCGCTAGCCGGTCTGGTGCGGCAGCGCGTCGAGGCGGCCGGCGGCCACGCCTCGCTGATCCGGGCGTCCGAGCAGACCAGGCGAGATGTCGAAGTCTTCCATCCGCAGGCCGGCGGCCTTGCCGCGCTGAGCCAGCGGGTGCGCCACAGCTTCGATCCCAAGATCATCCTCAACCGTGGCCGGATGGTGCGGGGATCAGCGACATGAAAACCGAATTCTCGCTCACCCAACTGGCCGATCCCGATATCGCCGAAGCCGACAAGATCCTGCGCGCCTGCGTGCATTGCGGCTTCTGCACCGCGACCTGCCCGACCTATGTGCTGCTCGGCGACGAACTCGATAGCCCGCGCGGGCGGATCTACCTGATCAAGGAGATGCTGGAAAAGGACAAGCCGCCGACCGCTGAAGTGGTCAAGCATATCGACCGCTGCCTGTCCTGCCTTGCCTGCATGACGACCTGTCCATCGGGCGTGCACTACATGCACCTGGTCGATCAGGCGCGGGTCCGGATCGAGCGGGACTATTCGCGGCCGCTGGCGGAGCGGGCCTTGCGCGCGGTGCTGGCGCTGGTGCTGCCGCGGCCAAGGCTGTTTCGCGCCAGCATGATCATGGCGCGGCTCGCCCGGCCGTTTGCTGGCCTGTTGCCGGCGCCGAAGGTGGCCACGACCCCCGGCCTGTTGCGGCGGATCAAGGCGATGCTGGCGCTCGCGCCGAACGGCCTGCCGGCGCCGGGGCCCACGGGTGGCAGCGTCTTTCCGGCCACGGGCGAACGGCGTGGGCGGGTCGCGCTGCTGCAGGGCTGCGCCCAGCAGGTGCTGGCGCCGCGCATCAACCAGGCCGCCATCAATCTCCTGACGCGCCATGGCATCGAGGTCGTCCTCGTCAGGGACGAGCAATGCTGCGGCGCGCTCACCCATCACCTCGGGCAGGATGGCGACGCGCTGGCACGAGCGCGCGCCAACATCAACGTGTGGAAAAAGGAAGCGGAACAAGGCGGCCTCGACGCCATCCTGATTACGGCATCGGGCTGCGGCACGGTCATCAAGGACTATGGTTTCATGCTGCGCGAGGATCGCGAATTCGCTAGTCCTGCAGCTCAAATCTCCGCGCTGGCAAAGGATATCACGGAGTTTCTCGGCGGCATTGAACTCGCGCCAACGACACAAAAAGGCGACGTCACGATCGCCTATCACTCCGCCTGTTCGCTGCAACATGGGCAGAAAATCACAGGCCTTCCGAAAGAATTGCTTTCCAAGAATGGATTCGTGGTGAAAGATGTGCCCGAGAGCCATTTGTGTTGCGGTTCGGCGGGGACCTACAACATTCTCCAGCCCGACATTGCGAGCAGATTGCGCGATCGGAAGATCGCCAATCTTGCGACAGTCAAACCGGACATGATCGCTGCGGGCAATATTGGGTGCATGGTGCAAATTGCCGGCGGTACGTCAGTTCCTGTGGTGCACACGATTGAGCTTCTCGATTGGGCGACAGGAGGTCCAAAGCCTGGATCGATCGGCCAGGGATTGAATTGATCGATCGGCCTACGGGCGAGATCCGGAACGTCTGCCCCCCGCGTGTGGATGGCGGGATCGGCATCCGGTTTCCTCGGGACAGACGCGAAAACGTTTGCCCGGAGATCGCGCCCGGACAAGGGATGGAGCGGGAGGACACTTCGAAGAAGTGTCGCCCCGGTCTGGCCCACGGACTATTCGAAGCGCTCGACACACATGGACAGCGTCAACAGGAGGACCAGATGGCGAAGAAGAGTAAGAAGGCCAAGAAGGCTAAAAAGGCCAAGAAGGCCGTAGCGGCGAAGAAGTCCGCCAAGAAGGCCGCGAAGAAATCGGCAAAGAAGGCTGCGAAGAAGGGCGCAAAGAAATCCGCCAAGAAGGCTGCCAAGAAGTCAAAGGCTGCCGCGCCGAAGAAGGCTGCAAAGAAGAGCCCGGCAAAGAAAAAGAGGGCGGCTGCCAAGCCCGCCGCTCCCAAGGCGGAGCCCGCGATGGCGGCGCCAGAGCCGGAACCCGCACCGGCGCCGAGCTGGGCTACCCCGGAACCGTCCGCACCCTCGTGGGGCTCCGGCTCGTCCAACGGCGGCGACCACAACTAGACGGTCGCCTGCCGGAGCAACGTTTCAGAGAGGCCGCAGCGTCCCCGCTGCGGCCTTTTTCGTGCCCGCCATCCCTGAGTTCGTGAGGGCTTTCGAAGGTGACCGAAGCCGTGTTTTCACGGAGAAGCTGATTCGCAAAAAAAAGCTTCCGCCGGTCTGTCGCCGCTGCTGCTTTTCCGGTTTCCGATACCGTGCCGGCGGCGCGAAACCCCGCAAAATTGTTGTGAGAATGCAACACACCCTGACAACATTTGTCGAAATGGTCAGAACGCCTAAAAAGGCGGCAGATGCTTGCCTTTTTTGCTTCACGATCGTCACTCCGCAGACCACTCTGAGACTGCGTTAAGACATTTGGCCGCAGTCGGTTATCGCTTGCCCCGGGGGGGCCCCGGAACTGGACTGTCAAGAAGGGTGATGGGGATTGTCATGAAGAAACTGGCTTTGTTAGCAACGGCGCTGGCAATGGTATCGGGTTCGGCTCTCGCTGCGGATATGCCTGTGAAGGCCGTGAAGGCTCCGCCGCCGCCGGCCTTCGAGCCGTGGGATATCGCCTTCGGCAGCGCGATCATGAACGACTACATCTTTCGCGGCATCACCCAGTCCAACCACAAACCTTCCGTGACCGCCTATTTCGAGCCACGTTACAATGTGACCAAGGACGTCCAGCTCTATGTCGGCACGTCCTTCGAGAGCATCTCGTTCCCGAACCGTGCGGCGGCTGAAGTCGACGTCTACGGCGGTGCGCGCGTGACGCTCGGCGCCTTCGCCTTCGACGTCGGCGCTTGGGGCTACCTCTATCCGGGCGGAACCTGCTTCAACGGCGCTGCCGCCACTCCCGCTGGCGTTCCGCTCAGCGCCGAATGCCAGTTGAACACGCTGGTCAACGGCAACGTCATCAAGAAGGACCTCAGCTTCTTCGAGGTTTATGGCAAGGTGAACTACACCTTCAACGACAACTTCTCGATGGGCGGCAACGTCTATTATACGCCGAGCTTCCTCAACAGCGGCGCCGAAGGCACCTACGCTTCGATCGTCGGCAAGGCGATTGCGCCGAGCGCCTGGTTCGGCACCAGCGGCATCGGCATGTATGTGTCGGGTGAGTTCGGCCGCCAGTGGCTGGGCACGTCCGACTCGTTCTATGGGACCGCAGTCTTCCCGAACGGCATCAACTATGCCGACTACAACACCTGGAACATCGGCATCGGCTTCACCTACAAGGTGTTCACGCTGGACCTCCGTTACTCCGACACCAACCTGTCGAAGGGTGATTGCAACGCCTTCACCAGCGACTTTGCGGCTCGCGGCAACATCACTGCATCGTCAGGTACCTTCGTGACCCCGATCAATCCGACCGGTGTTGGTTCGAACTGGTGCGGCGCCGCCGGTATCGTCAAGCTGTCGGCTGACCTGACCGCGATGACCAATCTGAAATAAGATCTTCCTGTTGAAGACGAGGGGGCGGCAGAGCGATCTGCCGCCCCTTTTCTTTTGGGTGGCGCGGATGAAACGGGATTGGCGGCGCGTGGTGCGGCAAGCGATCGCTCGCAACGATCACCGCAATGTCGTGGCGGGCGCGATCGCGGGGCTGGGCGGCGCCATTGCCATCGGCGCCATGGAGTTGTTCTCGTTCGCCGCGCATTATCCGCTCGCGGTGATTCCGTTCGCCACCTCGATCGTGCTGGTGATCGGATCGCCGGACGTCGAGCCGGCGCAGCCGCGCGCCCTGATCGGCGGCCACCTGATATCGGCGCTGGTCGGCCTCGCTGTGCTCAAGCTGACCGGGCCGCACGGCTGGGCCGCGGCCGCAGCCGTCGGCCTTTCCATTCTGGCGATGTACGTCACCGGGACCTTTCACCCGCCGGCGGGGATCAACCCGCTGCTGGTAGTGTCAGGCAATCTGCCATCGACATTCCTGCTGGCACCGGTGCTGGCCGGCGCGGTGCTTTTGACCGCGTTCTCCTATCTCTGGCACCGCGGCGTGCGCGGCCAGCCATGGCCGCGGCAATGGTGGTAGATCCAGGCTACGAGTCTCGGCGCTACTGAACCGACGCCAGCTTGCCGTCCTTCAGCGTGAAGCGATCGCCGTCACGCACCATCGTAATGTTGCGCTGGTGGAACGCATCCAGCGTCGAGCGGTGGCCGATCGAGATGATCGTGGTCGCCGGCAGTTGCTCCGCGACCAGCCTGTAAAGCGCCGCCTCCGACGGCTCATCGAGGGAGGCCGTGGCTTCGTCCAGGAACAGATAGTCCGGCGCGTGCAACAGCGCGCGCGCCAGCCCGAGGCGCTGCTGCTCGCCGAGCGAGAGCATGCGATTCCAGTGCGCTTCTTCCTCTAATCGCGCCGCGAACTGCGGCAGGCCGACATCCTTGAGGACTTCTCGGATCCTGTCGGCACTAAAGCTCGCGTCTTCGCCGGGATAGACGACTGCCGCATGCAGTGTTCCGATCGGCAAGTACGGACGCTGCGGCAGCATCATCAGGGCCGCGTTGGCGGGAATCTCGATTGCGCCACTGCCGAACGGCCAGATGCCGGCGATCGCGCGGAAGAGGGTCGACTTGCCGGCGCCTGACGGGCCGGTGACGAGCGTGCGTTCGCCGGGACGCAGGCTGAAATGGTCGGCCGCGACCAGCGGCGCGCCGTTCGGCAGCTTGACCACGAGCTGCGGTAGCGTGATCTCGCGCTCGGGCGAGGCGACGCTGTGGATCGAGGCGGGATCGACCGCGAGCTTTTCGGCGCTTTTGATCGAGCTCTCAAACCCGTCGAGACGGGCAACCACCGCACGCCATTCCGCCATGGTGCGATAGACCGTGACGAAGAAGGACAACGCGTCCTGCACCTGGCCGAAGGCTTCCGCGGTCTGGGTCAGTGCACCCAACTGGATCTTGTTGGCGAAGTAGGCGGGCGAGACCAGCCAGAAGGGAATCACCACCGCCGCCTGTCCATAGCTCTGGGTGAAGGCCGTCAGCCGCTTGGTGCGGCTCATGATGCCGTACCAGTTGGAGATGACGCGGGAAAAGCGCTCCGACAGCCGCTGGCGTTCGGCGGGCTCGCCCTTGAGCAGTGCAATCTGCTCGGAGTTTTCGCGCACCCGCACCAGGTTGAAGCGGAAGTCCGCCTCCAGCCGCTGCTGGTTGAAATCGAGGGTGACCAGCGGCGAGCCGATCCACTGCGTCAACGCGGTGCCGAAGATGGCGTAGATCAGCGCGGCCAACACCAGATAGCCGGGGATCGAGAAATCGATGCCGTACAGCACCAGCGGTGCCGCCGCCGACAATCCCCAGAGGATGACGACAAAGGACGCCAGCGAGACGATGGAGCTGAGCAGCCCCACCCCTATCGCGAGCGTCTGGCTGACGAATAGCTTGACGTCGTCGCTCATGCGCTGGTCGGGGTTGTCGGCCGCGTCGCCCTGCAGCTGCATGCGGTAGTGATTGGCGTCATGCAGCCATTCGCCGAGGTATTTCGTGGTCATCCAGCTACGCCAGCGGATCTGGAGCCACTGGTTCAGATAGAGCTGATAGACTTGGAGCCCGACCAGGATCGTGGCGAGCACACAAAACACCAGCATTTCGTGGGCGAAACTGTTCCAGTCCTTCTCCTGCAGCGCGTTGTAGAAGCGTGCGCGCCACAGATTGATCAGCACGGCGTTTCCGACCAGCGCCAGCTCGATGGCGATCACCGCGGCCAGCAGGCCGCGGCCGGCCCATTTGTCCTCGGAATTGAAATACGGAGCGGCGATGCGCCACACCGTCGCGAGCGTCGAGCGGATGTTGTTCACAGATTACCGTCTCCGGGGGATGGGGCTTAACGCACTGATAGAATGGAAGAATTAAGGTCTGCTACGAAGGTTGTAGAATTCGTGGCCTGCGGCGGCTTGTCGCGCCCTTCGACTAGACCCTAGCATGGGCATAACGGCGAGGGGCGGCGGCCATCGAACTTCGCGAGGTTGTGAGCGGATTTTGGCGAAGCCGGATCAACCCCCAATCCCGCATGCAGGAACCGCTCCCGCGATCGCCGAAGAACGTGCCTGACCGTCCACGCTGGCGGCCTCGCCAATAACAATGTGGGGGAGAACCGCAATGTGGAATCAAATCTATAACCCGCTTGACAACACGGCGCTGTCGACGATCGCCGCCGCCGTGCCTGTCGTCACGCTGCTGGTGCTGATCGCCAGCGGCAAGGTCAAGGCGCACGTCGCGGCGATCATTGCCGTGATCCTGACCAACCTGATTGCGATCTTCATCTTCACCATGCCAGCGGGGATGTCGATCCGTGCTTCCTTGCTCGGCGTCGTCGCCGGGTTCTTCCCGATCGGCTGGATCGTGCTGAACGTCATCTTTCTCTACCAGCTCACGGTTGCAACCGGCCAATTCGAATTGTTGAAACGCGCGGTCGGCGGCGTCACCGAGGACCGGCGCCTGCAACTGCTGTTGATCGCGTTTTCGTTCGGCGCGTTCTTCGAGGGCGCTTCCGGCTTTGGTACGCCGGTCGCGATCACCGGCTCGGTCCTGATCGGCCTCGGCTTCTCTCCGCTGGCCGCCTCCGGCCTGTCGCTGATCGCCAATACTGCGCCGGTGGCTTATGGCGCGCTCGGTACGCCGATCCAGGGTCTCGCCTCGGTCACGGGGCTAGATCCCTACATCCTCGGCGCGATGGTCGGTCGGCAATTGCCGGTGTTCTCGCTGATCGTGCCGTTCTGGGTGGTATGGGCCTTCGCCGGCTGGCGCGGCATGAAGGAGGTCTGGCCGGCCATTCTGGTGACTGGCCTTTCGTTCGCGATCCCGCAATTCGTGATCTCGAACTTCATCAACCCCTGGATCGTCGATATCGGCGCCTCGCTAATCTCGATGGGCTGCCTGATCCTGTTCCTCAGGGTGTGGCAGCCCAAGCAACTCTGGCTGTCGGCGGCGCTGCGCGGCCGGGATGAATCGGCGGCGACCATGACCGCGCCGAAACCCATGGACACGACGCCGCTGACCCAGAGCCAGCTCTGGAGCGCGCTGTTGCCGTGGATCATCGTCTGCGTCGTGATGCTGATCTGGGGCAATGGCGCGTTCAAGACCTGGGCGAACTCGATCTTCACCTGGAATTATCCCGTTCCCGACCTGCACAATATGATCAACAAGGTGCCGCCGGTGGCGGCCAAGCCGACACCGGAAGGGGCGGTGTTCGCGTTCACCTACCTGTCGTTCACCGGCACCGGCATGTTGATTGCCGCGATCGTTTCCGGCCTGCTGGCGGGCTTTGGTCCGGCCAGGATGATCGGGGAATATGGCCGAACCATCAAGCTGTGCGCGATCTCGCTGATCACGATCTCGGCGATGCTGGCGATCGGCACGTTGACGCGGCTCTCGGGCGTCGATGCGACGCTCGGTCTCGCCTTCGCTGCAACCGGCGTGCTCTATCCCTTCTTCGGGACGCTGCTCGGCTGGCTCGGCGTGGCGTTGACGGGATCGGACACGGCGTCGAACATCCTGTTCGGCAATCTGCAGAAGATTACCTCCGAACAACTCGGCTTGTCCCCGGTGCTGATGGCCGCCGCCAACTCCTCCGGTGGCGTGATGGGCAAGATGATCGACGCGCAATCGATCGTGGTCGCCTCCACCGCAACCAACTGGTACGGACACGAAAGCACGATCCTGCGCTTCGTGTTCAAGCATTCGATCGCGCTGGCCTGTCTCGTCGGCCTTCTCGTCATGTTGCAGGCCTATGTCTACCCGTTTACGGAGATGGTCCTGAAATAGGGCGGTCATCGACGCGGACATCCAACCCCGCGGCGGTGCCGCGGGGGAGCCTCATCCTCCGGAATTCGACAGCATCTCCTGGAGTATTGCCTCGACCGTGTGCGGCGAAATCCCGAGTTCAACAATTCCAGGCATTTCCGGCGATGATACGGTGTCGATTTGCACCAGTTCCACTTGATTGCGCGTGAGGAGTGGGCTCGGGAGCATTTCGGAGGCCCATGCGAGTGCATGCCAAACGGCAAACGGCACTGGAACCAGTCGGGGCACAAGTCCGGCTTGGTGCGCCACGGCTCTAACAAACTCCTCGTAAGAGTAGACGCGAGGGCCGCCGAACTCGAAGATCCTTGGCGTCTCGGCGCGCTGCATGATCCGTCCAATCGCGTTCGCAACATCTCCCACATAGACCGGCTGCAATCTGGTCACGCCGCGGCCGAACATCGGATAGACGGGAAGCTGGCGGAGGAGCTTGAGGATGACGGTGAGAAATGCGTCGTCCGGTCCGAACATCACCGCCGGACGGATGAAAGTTGCCTCGACGAACGCGGCGCGGACCGCCAGTTCGCCCTCGCCACGCTTTCGGATATAGCGTGATTGTGAGGCGGCATCGGCGCCGATTCCTGAAAGGTGGACGAGTCTTTCGACTCCGGCCTTGTGTGCTTGAACTGCTACCCGTCGGGCGGCCTCGACGTGAACGGAATGAAAAGTCGCCTGTCCGCGCTCGGCGTAAAGACTGACCGCATTTACAACGCCGTAGGTGTCGGCAAGCGCATCTGCGACGGACCGCTCGTCGTGAATGTTGGCCTTTACAGATTGAAGTTGCGGATCATCAGGGCCACGCGGCGTGTGTCCCCGATCCGGACGCCTTGACGCGATCCGAACGGGAAATCCGCGAGCGCGCAGATGTTGAACGATGCGGTGGCCCAGAAAGCCGGTTCCGCCGAACACGGTGACGGTCTGACCGTTCGTTACCGCCATGGCTCATTCGCCTGGTAACGTCGCAATCTGCGCATTATAGCAGCCTCGAACCCTGCTGCGAGGAATAACCGCGGCTTCCACCGAGCCGAGTGGCTACCATCGGAATTTATCAGTGCGCGCCCTAGCCAATCACATCGTTGTTCAATAGAACGGCGCGTCGATTCGTGAAGGGCGTTCGTATATTTCCGAGAGGTTGCATGGTTTCATTCGCGCGTATGTTTCGGGCCGGCATCGCCCCGGTCTTGCTGATGACCGCCGCCCTGCAATTCTGCCCAGCTCTGGCCGATGACGGCTTTCCGTTCGGGACGGAAATGCAACTCGATGTGGGCCGCCAGCCCGGCTCCAAGCGGATTCCCAATCTGGAGATCGGCGATGCCGGCGAGGTGGTGCTCGAACTCTGGTGCAAGGGCGGCAAGGGCCAGTTTTCGGTGGCGGGCAACACCGTGATCTTCGTCGCCGGCGCGATGGAAAACCGGCCCTGTCCGCCGGACCGGGCTCAGGCCGATGACGAGTTGATCGCGGCGCTGACCGATGCAGGCACCTGGAAGCGGCAGGGCGATTTCGTCTCGTTCGTCGGCGCAAAGACGCTGCGGTTTCGCATCAATACGAACTAGCTCGGGCGCGCGGTTACGGCGTCGCAATCAATCCGCTGGCGGTGGCAATGACCCAGCGGCTGCCCCAGCGCACGATGGACTCCACGCGGCCGAGGCCGGGAATGGTGTCGCCGCGCGCGGCCATCCGAATCCCGTCAGGACCTTCGAGAACAGCGGTGCCGTCCCGGACATCGACAACCGTCCAGCCGGGAATCGTCGCCGGCCTGGTTTCCGGCGCCGCCACCAGGGGCTGCCGCATCGCAATCGCAGCGGCCGAAGGGCCCGCATTGGCCTGGGGGGTCGGGCCCGCAGACGGGCGCGCACCGCCCGGCAACAGGGCGGATGGCTTGGGAATGCTTCCGACAATGACGGGTGAATCTGACGCGGATGCCGTCTTTCGAGCGCCTTCAATCCTGCCGCTTGATCTTGCTTCGGAAATTCGCGGCGAGGGCGTCTCTTTCTGCGCAACTTCCACAAGACCGAGTTCACTTGCGAACTGCGGCCAGTTCAGGCCGCCGGCCCATCCCAGCCCAAAACTTGCCACCAGCGCTGCGGCGACCAGCACAGCGGCGCGTGCCCGATCGCCAAATGGCTCCCGCACCACCAATACTTCGTCGCGATCGGACTTCAGGAAATTCCACAGGCCCGCGGGTTGCTGCGGCCGCCGGTCGCGAACGACATTCCCCGACCAGATATCAAAGGTACTCGGCTCGCGGTGTTGCATGGCATGGCCCACGTTTCAGCGAACCGATGATGTCCCTCTAAGCTGAATCGAATCTTAATAATCTGAGCGCGGGGCTGTTTTCCGTCATCCTGAGGTGCGAGCGTAAGCGAGCCTCGAAGGATGAGCGGCCCGGCTGGTGGCCGTCGCCCTTCGAGGGCCGCACTGCGCGCGGCCACCTCAGGGTGACGGATCACGTTGATTCAAGGTTGCTGCAAAAGATCCCGAGCGAGGCGTCGATATCGTGCCGGCTTGCGGTTCACTTCCACACCGACTTGTCGGCATCCCAGCGCTGGCCCTTGAACTCCTTGGCCAGCGCCTCGACCGAGCCATTGTCGTCCTTCGGCTCGCCGCCTTCCTCGTCGCCGGTGGATTCTTCCGACAGGTTCAGCTTCGCACCCGTGCCTTCATCCGCGGTCGTGATCACCGGGCTCGATATCCACAGCATCAGCCTGTCCGACGCGCCCGGCCTGTCCGGCGAGACCAGCGCGGTGACCTCGACGCTTTCGGTGAGGCCGAGCGGCGGATAGACCGGGCTCGGCCGCTTGAAGGTCAGGTTCAGTTTTCCGGTATTGGCGTTCCACTCAGTGCCCGCCGCCTTGGCGGCAAGCGTTTTGGCCAGCACGCCCGATATCGCCGATGCGATCTTGTCCTTGTTGATCTTGTCGCCGTCGCGCCATTCGGCGGCGGCAAAGCGGATGGTGCGGTCCATCTCGACGCTGCCGCTGGTCCATCCCGCCGCGACCACGCCCGGCATCGATTTGGCCTTCGCAATCAGCGCGGCCGCGTGCTCCGGGTCGGCCGTGAGGTTGATGGTCTGCTCGCCGGCGCGCAGCGCATCGCAGGAGATCGAAAGGCTCGAGAGCCCGACCTCGACCGCCTCGCCCTTCAGGCTCTTGAGGAAATCCAGCGCGGCGTCGAGCTTGACCCGCACGCCGAACGCTTCCGGCGAAACCTCGGTAAAATCCTTTGGTGCCGGGGTGATGCCGTCGTCGCTGGTCTGGTTGTCCAGAAATTCCTTCTCGCTGAGATCGGAATTGTCCGTCGAGGTCACCTCGGTTACGGCCTGGCCGATCGTGATCTGGCCGCGGAATTCGAAGGTGTCGCCGGTGGGCTTGCGGGCCAGCTTGATGGTGACCGGCAGCTTGTCGCCGACGCTCTGCGTCGTGCCGGTCAGGCTCTGGCCGTTGACGGCGAGGTTGGCGACGAAGCGGTCCTTGCGGTCGGAGCCTTTTGCGGCGGGATAGCAGACGTCGAGCACGGCCGCGGTGACATTCTTGCCCTGGCGGGTTTCCTTCAGGATGACATCGGCGTTGCCGTCCATCAGGCCGTCGATGGCCGTGAAATAGCGCGTCTCGATGGCGCCGGGCGCTGTCTTGGAGGGAAGTTTCATCTGGGCGAAGGCGAGGTCCGGGGAAGCCATCATCAGACCGAGCAGGCAGGGCAAGAGCGCGCGCATATGGAAGTTCCTCAGACGGGACAGAATTGGCGTCGTCGTAACTAGCAAACCTCAGTGTTTTCGCCAAAAGAAAGCGGTCAAATCCTGCGTCGGGACGCCTTGGTGCGCCCTTAACCCCGCGTGCCCACCTCACAAGAGATCGTGGCTTTCTCTTGATGTCATACACTCCGCTTGTCTCGACCCCGCAAGGGGGGCGGCGACGGAGCCCTACGGGGGCGTGTACTCATAAAGCCGACTGAAAAGTAATCCAGTGGCCGCGATAACCAGTATCCGCCGTAGGAGGCAAAGCGGACCTCGAAGGTCGGACTGGGCATGTCCTCGATTGCTGCGAACGTGAACGACAATTGCGTGTTTCCGCTTTTCGCGGCGCGTTTTGGGTGTCACCATCCTCGTGAAAGGACAGGAGGGCCGCCATGCGCTTGTGTGTCTCGGTCGGGGCGGTGCTTATTGCGGGGGCGATAGTCGGAGGTGATGTTGCGGGCATTGCCGCGCCGAGCCCGAAATCTCGATTCGCCGACACCAAGCATGTACCGTCCGTCAATGTCGAGCTCGTTATCGCCGTCGACGTCTCCTATTCGATGGATATGGACGAACTTGCCGTTCAGCGCGAGGGCTATGCACAGGCCCTCGTCTCGAAAGACTTCCTTCAGGCGCTGAGGGCCGGGCCGGGCAGCAAGGTGGCCGTGACCTATTTCGAGTGGTCGATGTCGGGCGACGAGAGGATCATCATTCCCTGGCGAGTGATCGACGGCCCGGAATCGGCGGATGCCGTGGCGGCCGAGATTATGAAAACGCCGGTTCGCCGAGGTTCGAGTACCTCGATTTCCAGCGCGATTAATTTCGCAGTGCAGCTGTTCGAAAGAAATCCCTATCGCGGGTTGCGGCGCGTCATCGATATTTCCGGCGATGGGCCGAACAACGATGGAGCCCCCGTAACCGGCGCGCGCGACGCTGCCCTGGAGAAGGGTATCATCATCAACGGCCTGCCGATCATGGTGAAGGAGCCATCCTATTCGACGATCGATATCGAGAATCTCGATCTCTACTACGAGGACTGCGTGATCGGAGGGCCGGGCGCCTTCATCATGACGATCAAAGATCGCGAAAAATTCCAGGAAGCGATCCGGACCAAGCTTGTTCTCGAAGTTGCGGGCCTCACGCCGGAGGGCGGCATCGTCCCAGCCGCCGAGAAAGCGCCCCGGGTGCCCTGTCTGATCGGCGAAAAAAAACTGCAGGAGCGCGGGCGGCGGTGAGTATCGAGACAATCATTCCGAGCCGCCGGACGAACAAACTTGTCGGCAGCAATCATCATGGTCGCAGCCAGCGCTCACGCGCCGGGGCGTTGGGAGGCTAACGTCCGTTCGTGGCCCCATGACAGCGAGATAACGATTTTACTTCATACGTCACCGCAAGCGGTCTCGATTGTCATGCCGATTGACGACAACGACGGGAGCATCAATCCGCGCCGGAAATGACGCCTCTTCTGCGGGTAGGGTTGGCCAAAAAAGAAGGCCGCCCGGAGGCGGCCTTTGGTCTGTTGACTGGGAAAGCTGGGCCTTAGAAGCCCATGCCGCCCATTCCACCCATGCCGCCGCCACCGCCGGGCATCGCCGGAGCCGGCTCCTTCGGCAGTTCGGCGACCATGGCTTCGGTGGTCACGAGAAGGCCTGCGACCGACGAAGCGTCCTGCAGCGCGGTACGAACCACCTTGGCCGGGTCGATGATGCCCTTGTCGACCATGTCGACATATTCCTCGGTCTGGGCGTCGAAGCCGAAGGTCTCGGACTTGTTCTCGAGGATCTTGCCGACCACCCGAACAACCGGATGACGATAGCTCAATGTCACGGGATTGGAACAATATTTGGATAAATACCTGCCGCCCAATCGACAATATGCGTTGCATAGCTCGCGTACGAAGAAGATCCGTGACCACCTATTAGCATTCCGAACCACTCGTCTGGGAGACCTGGACGAAGCACTGCTGCTCCAGAATCGCCTGGTTGGCTCAAGCGCGTTTGGAAGTAAACTGGTTCACGATATCCAATCTCAAAAATATCTCCGCAACAATACATTGTCTTGGTTTTGAATAAGTCAATCTGCTTCCAAATTGTAGCTGAGAGCACCTGTGCTTGCCTCTGGCGCCCTCGTCCTCTGAACTCAACTAGATCTCCTTGGGTAATGGCGGAGATTGGATGAATCCTTCGCGGTTCTCCCGTCTCAATCGATGTGTGCGGATCAACCCTGATCAAGGCAGCATCAACGCCATTTGCCGCAGGCTCAGCAAAGCGATTACACGGTCCTGTTCCGGTTGGAAAAATGACAGAATCCACTCTTCCCAGCTTGACCGCTTGGCGCCGCGCATTGCCCGTTATCGCGATCCCTTTCTTCCGTCCGACGTGACCACACGTCAGCGCGTATGTAGTTTCTGCAAGTGTGTCGCGGAAGAATCCGCAGACAGTACCCTCTAATCTTGCGGCGCCTGCCTTGATAGAATCACCGCAGACGTATTGCGCTTCAATAGGACCCGCCACTCGATATTTGATGCGAAAACCTTCATATTGTGTGGGTCCGTCTGAAAATAGTGGATTTTTGGGATCTGCGACGTCCACTAAGATGGTGACGGCTTTTCTCTTATTACCTTCATTATTATTCAGCCAACCTGCGAGCGTGTGGAATCCTTGGCTTCGTTGTTCTATCGCGGTGCGGTTTCCGTACCACATTTCTTGAATTATACTTGATACCTGAGCGCTAGCGGGCCGACCCTGATAGGAATTCTTCGTTGCTTCGTCGTGCCCATCGCGAATGCCGTAGAACACAGCTTTCATGAAGCCATCATCAAAGCGGAGTTGGATCCCGTTTGCTCCTTTCTCATTGAGTCCAAATGGATCCTCACGAAAGAACTCAAATAGCTCACCAGAGAACGCAAGGGATCGGAGAAAATCGAGAGACATTGCGAAATCCTCTAAGATACAGCTTTGACTGCTGTCTGAAAAACGGATTGCCAGCCTAAACCGGACACGAACAACGCGCATAGCTGCACGGAAATCGGACGATCTGGATCGAAGGCATTGCGGTACACCGCAGGAAGCAAGACCAGTGCGATTAGCAGGGCGAAAATGGATCGGCCACCCGCCGTCTGCAGACTGAAATTAAAAGCGCCTGCCGCGATGTAATTCCGCAAGAATGGATCGGTCAGCACACCAAGCGCGAGCGCTAGGTATTGTGGCACTACCGGTGCGTATTCGTGTTTATCACTGCTATGGCCAACTGGAACGTTGGAACGTCGTTCGGACTGCAAGTCAAAGTAAGCGATTACACTATTTATATTTATCATTTTCCACCCCCTGTAGATTGATAGAGACAATCATAAGTTGCGGGGTGGCGAAATCAACTGTCCTCCTGGAAGGTTACGAAAAAAGGGGGGACGGCGGTTGCCGCACCCCCTAGCATCCTTGTTCGACGAGAAATCCAGAGCCCTTTAGAAGCCCATGCCGCCCATTCCACCCATGCCGCCGCCACCGCCGGGCATCGGGGCTGCCGGCTCCCTCGGTAGTTCGGCGACCATGGCTTCGGTGGTCACCAGCAGGCCGGCCACGGAGGAAGCGTCCTGCAGCGCGGTACGAACCACCTTGGCCGGGTCGATGATTCCCTTGTCGACCATGTCGACATATTCCTCGGTCTGGGCGTCGAAGCCGAAGGTCTCGGACTTGTTCTCGAGGATCTTGCCGACCACGATCGAGCCTTCGACACCGGCGTTTTCCGAGATCTGGCGAACCGGAGCTTCCAGCGCCTTCAGCACGATATTGATGCCGGCCTGGACGTCGGAATTGTCGTTGTTGATGCGGCCGACGGCCTTCTTGGCGCGCAGCAGCGCCACGCCGCCGCCCGGCACGATGCCTTCCTGAACGGCCGCTCGGGTCGCGTTGAGGGCGTCCTCGACGCGGTCCTTCTTTTCCTTGACCTCGACCTCGGTCGCGCCGCCGACGCGGATCACCGCGACGCCGCCGGCGAGCTTGGCCAACCGCTCCTGCAGCTTCTCGCGGTCGTAGTCCGAGGTGGTTTCCTCGATCTGCGCCTTGATCTGCGTGACGCGGGCTTCGATGTCCTTCTTCTTGCCGGCGCCCTTGACGATCGTGGTGTTCTCCTTGTCGATCACCACCTTGCCGGCGCGGCCGAGCATGTTGATGGTGACGCTTTCGAGCTTCATGCCGAGTTCATCCGAGATCAGCTGACCGCCGGTCAGGATCGCGATGTCTTCCAGCATGGCCTTGCGGCGGTCGCCGAAGCCCGGCGCCTTGACGGCGGCGACCTTCAGGCCGCCGCGCAGGCGGTTGACCACCAGCGTCGCCAGCGCCTCGCCTTCGACGTCCTCGGCGATGATCAAAAGCGGACGGCCGGACTGTACCACGGCTTCCAGCACCGGCAGCATCGACTGCAGGCCGGAGAGCTTCTTCTCGTGCAAGAGTACGTAGACGTCTTCCAGTTCGGCTGTCATCTTTTCGGCGTTGGTGATGAAGTAGGGCGACAGGTAGCCGCGGTCGAACTTCATGCCCTCGACGATGTCGACCTCGGTATCGAGCGACTTGTTTTCCTCGACCGTGATCACGCCTTCATTGCCGACCTTCTGCATCGCCTGCGCGATCATCTTGCCGATGGCGGTGTCGCCGTTGGCCGAGATGGTGCCGACCTGCGCGACCTCGGAGGAAGCGGCGACCGGCTTGGCGCGCTTCTCGAGATCCTTGACGACGGCATGCACCGCGATGTCGATGCCGCGCTTGAGGTCCATCGGGTTCATGCCGGCGGCAACCGACTTGGCGCCTTCGCGCACGATCGCCTGCGCCAGCACGGTGGCGGTGGTGGTGCCGTCACCGGCGGTGTCGTTGGTCTTGGAGGCGACCTCGCGCAACATCTGCGCGCCCATGTTCTCGAACTTGTCCTCGAGTTCGATTTCCTTGGCGACGGTGACGCCGTCCTTGGTGATGCGGGGTGCGCCAAAACTCTTTTCGATCACGACGTTGCGACCCTTCGGACCGAGCGTCACCTTCACCGCGTTGGCGAGAACGTCGACGCCGCGCAGCATGCGGTCGCGGGCGTCGCCGGAAAATTTAACGTCTTTGGCAGCCATTTGTGTTGCTCCTGATTGATTGAATACGGTTGCGTGCCGCTTGTCGTCGCCGGGTCTTTCCCCCTCTCCCCTTGTGGGAGAGGGTGGACGCGATGCGAAGCATCGCGGACGGGTGAGGGGGTCTGTCTCCGCGGATAGAGACCCCTCATCCGGCGCGCTTTGCGCGCCACCTTCTCCCACCCCAACTCGGGTTTACCCGAGTTGGGCATCTTAAATTTCGAAGTCGGATAAATCCGACTTCGATGGGAGAAGGGAAGAAGAGAGTGCGCCGGCGAGCAGTGCTCGACGGCTATTGGTTTGCCTTACGCCAGCACGCCCATGATGTCGCTCTCCTTCATGATCAGGAGTTCCTCGCCGTCGAGCTTGACCTCGGTGCCTGACCATTTGCCGAACAGCACGCGGTCGCCGACCTTGAGGTCGATCGGAATCAGCTTGCCGGCCTCGTCGCGGCCGCCCGGACCCACGGCGGTGATTTCGCCCTGCGACGGCTTTTCCTTGGCGCTGTCGGGAATGATGATGCCGCCCTTGGTCTTCTCTTCGGCATCGATGCGCTTGACCACGACGCGGTCATGCAGCGGACGGAATTTGGATTTGGCCATGACGTCTCCTCTTGAAGTTCCTTTGGAAGGCGTGGTTTCAGGTCTGTGCCATCGAAAATGGCTTGGAATACCGTCGATTCGACGCCGCCCCGGGCGGGACAGCACGACCCTTAGCAATCTTTGTATTTGAGTGCTAAACGTGGGGCCGGGGAATATGGCTTGGCACTGTTCCTGTCAAGCAAACAAGGGGGTTAAGGCCTTGGTGAGGCCAATATAGGATGGTGCTTCGGAAACCAAATCGGTGCAGCGGCGTAATTTTAACGGACGTCATTGCTCCGGCAGGCTTTTTGCGGTTGGCTGCTTGACGGGAGCGGCCAAGGAATTGCTCGGGGGAATGCGATGATCAGCTCACGTAATGCGCGTACGGTTGCCAATCTGGCGATCGCGTCGGCGCTGACGATCTTGCTGGGGGCGTGCAGCAGCACGCTGCCGTCGTTGTCATCCAATCCGGCACCGGACGCCGAGCCCGGCGTCGCCCCGGAAATGCCGGCCACCATCCGCTCCGACGAGATCGTCGGCCGCTGGGGCCTCGCCTCGTTCCAAAATCCCAACGACCGCGCCCGGACCGAAGCCGCGGCGCGCGGGCAGTGCAAGCAGCCCTATGTGATCAGCGCCGGCCAGAGCGGCGGCGTCGTCATGCATCTGGCCGACCAGGCCACCCCGCAGGAGCTGCGCCTCAAGGGTAGCCCGAGCGGCAAGAACTATATCGGCCCGGCGGGCCCGACGCCCGGCGAGCAGGACCGCGAGATCGTCTCGTTCGACGGCCGCGTGCTGATCACCCGCTTCATCGACAAGGATGCCGCGGTCCGTTACGGCAACATGGTCTACGTGCGCTGCGCGCCGCGGGCGTGAGCTGCTGCTTTTCGATGCCGTCATTCCGGGATGGTGCGTTAGCACCAGACCCGGAATCTCGAGATTCCAGGTTCGCCGCTTCGCGTCGCCCCGGAATGACGGTGCGAAAATAAAAACGCCGGCGTCTAGCCGGCGTTTCTATTTAGTCTGCGTTAACCAGTCCGATCAATCGAACAACGCGTCGATGTCGTTCTGCGAGGCGTGACCGTCGTCGCCGTCCAGCTTCGGGCCGTTCAGCAGCTTGGCGTCTCCTTCGCGGGTATCGACGATCGGGGGGGCATGCGCCTTGATGGCGTCGACGCCACCCCAGATTTCCATCATCTCGATGATGTGCTTTTCGATGAATTTCATCGTCGTCATCACTTTGCTGATGCGCTGGCCCGTCAAGTCCTGGAAATTGCAGGCCTCGAAGATCGCGACGACGCGTTCCTGGATTTCTTCGCTGAGCAGCTTTTGCTGATCGGGCGAGATGTTCTTGGACAATGCGGTGGCGGCCTGGTCGATCGCCTCGACGGCTTCGAGAATCTGCTGGGTGGCCTGTTCGGTGCCGCCGACGACGGCGCCGAGTTCGCCATTGACCTTGGCCATTTCCTGGCCGTCAAAGCTCTTGCCGTGCAGGGTTGCGATTTCCCGCTTGGTGCGGTTGATGGCATCGTGAATCAGGTCAAGCTCGACCTTGAGCTTCGCGCACTGCTCGATCTGGGCGCGATAGGTTTCCAGCAGCGCGTGCGACTGGGCAATCTCGCGCGTGATCTCCGACTGCTCGGTCGAAGCGGCGGGGGTGTGGCCGAAGCCGGCCATCTGTGCGCGGATCGCGCGCAACTCGGCCATGATCTCACGATGCAGCGGGCCGATCTCGCCGCCTTCGACGGCAGGCATGACAATTGGCGCGTCGCCCAGAAGGGCTTGTTCGATACGAAAACGTTTGCGATTGACCGACATGAGTTTTTCCCACCCCTTCACTTCCGGTGTGTTTTAAACCGATGCGATTTAACGTGAGGTTCACGCCGGAACACGTCGTGGTGGCGGTTTGCCCGCGGCCGCATACCAACGATTAACCATGAGGGGACTGCGTTCACGCAAAATAAACGCTACCGGACAAATCCACGCGTGATTGCCGAAATGGTGAATCGAAACGCCGCTTCTGTTTACCAAACCGATTAGGTTTTGATTTGTATTGATCGCGTGCAGCGGCGTTTGTCGAACTGCTGCCGCGACCCCGCAATGACGAACAGTACAGAGTACGTCGATGTCCGGAAAAATCTCCCTTGCGCTCCTTGCGAGCGTGTCTTGCCTTTGCTTCGCCAGTGAGGCTTCAGCGATCGACGCCTCGCCAATTGCCGAACCCTCCGTGATCTACGCCCGTGAGCCCACGCAGCCGGCGCCGGTGCGCATGGCTTCTTCCGAACGCTCCAACATGGGCGGCGGCTTCATCGAATTCCTGTTCGGCGATGCGCCGCAGGGCGGGCGTTATCAGCGAGAGCCGGCCTATCAGCCGCAGCCGGATTACGGCTATGGCGGGCGGCGCTCGCTGCTGCCACCGATGGATCCGCAGCAGTCGATGCGCCGGGAGGAAGAGGCGGTCGACCCCGCGCAGCGGCTGATGGATCCGAAATACGAAAAGCATGTGGTCGAGTATTACGGCAAGGAAAGCCCTGGCACCATCGTGATCGATACTCCGAACAAGTTCCTGTTCCTGGTGCAGGGCGACGGCAAGGCGCTGCGTTACGGCGTCGGCGTCGGCCGGCCCGGCTTCACCTGGTCAGGCGTCAAGACCGTTTCCGCGAAGAAGGAATGGCCGGCGTGGACGCCGCCGCCGGAAATGCTGGCGCGCCGTCCCGACCTGCCGCGGCACATGGAGGGCGGCCCGGACAATCCGCTCGGCGCGCGGGCGATGTATCTGGGTTCGTCGCTCTATCGCATCCACGGCTCCAACGAGCCCTGGACCATCGGCACCAACGTGTCGTCCGGCTGCATCCGGATGCGCAATGAAGACGTCATCGATCTCTACGGCCGCGTCGGCGTCGGCGCCAGGGTTGTGGTGATCTGAGGCCTTCTTGTAGCCCGGATGAGCGAAGCGATATCCGGGAGAGGTCGTGCCGCGGCAAGATAGTCCCCGGATGTCGCTTCGCTCATCCGGGCTACAAAACAAAAACGGCCGCCTGATGGGGCGGCCGTTCTTGTTTCAAATCCGACCTCGCTCAGGCGTAATCGCCGTCGCTATCGCCATCATCGACGTCGAAGCCGTCGGAATCGTGATCCTGGTCATCATCGTCATTCGAGGCCTGATCAAAGAATCCCTGCCGCGAACCGGAATCATTATCGTTGTTGTCGGCGCGCCGGCTTGACGAGCCGACGTCGTTGATCCCGGCGTCGCGCGCGAGATCGCCGCCGGACTGGTCGCCCCACGGCCTGCGGTCTTCGACGCCGCCGCTGCGGCCCGCCGTGTCACCGAACGACTGGTGGCTGCCGCCGCCGCCCATCATCGAGCGGATGCTGCTGGCCAGCAGCGATCCGCCGACCACGCCGGCTGCGGCTGCCGCCGCCGTTCCGAGGAACGAGCCGCCACCGCCGCCGAACGCCGGCTGCTGCGCGCCATAGGGTTGCTGTGCGCCATAGGGCTGGGCGTAGGCCGGCTGATTATATTGTCCGGGCGTTTGGCTCTGCTGCAGCACCTGACCGGTGTTCCAGGCCGGCCGGCTGCCGCCCGAATTGCCGCCCATGTCGGGCGGGCGAACGTTGGGCACCGAACCATGTGACGAACCTTGCGGCTGGTTCTGCCCGAAGATCGCATCGCGCATCGAATCGAGAAAGCCGCCGGATTGATTTTGCGGACCCGCCGCCGCCTCCAGTTCCTGGATGCGCATGTCGGCGCGCTTCAACGCTTCGTCCTGCACCAGCGCCGTTTGCACCAGTGCATAGACCGCATTGGGCGCGTTGCGCAGGCCCTGCATGATCGCGGACATCGCCTCCGCATCGCGCGGGGCATTCTCCAGCTTGGTGAGCCGGTTGAAAAGATCGTCAATCAGTTGGCGTTCTTGCGGTGTCATTGCCCTCTCCCTCGCGTCGGATCGTCGTCGACGCGCGGGTCAGATGTAGGGCGGGCTTTGTGTCGCAAGTAGTGGGTGGCCGAATTAAATTTTGGTATGCGACAAAACGCCGGGATTTCCCTGACCTTATCAACCCAATGTAACTTTATTCGCCGCCAGCAATGCCGGGAATCGATCGCTTGCGAGATACGCATGTTCCGCCTCGCGCTGGGTGGTGAAGGGGTCGAGGCTTTCGAGGGTTTCGTCGACGAATCCAGGGTGGCACATCACCAGCCCGCCGTCCGGCATCCCTTCGAGGAACTCACCCATCAGCCCGCCAAAATCGGGCGCTTTCGAAAAATCATAGGCGCCGGCAAAGGCGGGATTGAACGGGATGCCGGCACCGGCGGCGCGCTTGCGGAATTGCGCGCTGAGAACGTCGAGCACCAGCGCCTTGGGCGCACCGAGCAGCCCGGCCAGCGGCTTGGGGCGTCCACCCTGGCGGACCCAGGCGGTAGGGGCAGCTTCTTTCACCGCGCGCAGAAAAGCGTCGCGCACCTGCGGAAACAATTGCGCATGCTGGTGGCCGTCGACGAAATCGGGCGCCCGGCCGAACAGCTCCTTGAAGGCGGCAAGCTGGGCTGCGAGCTCATCCTCGATCAGGCCGGGATCGAGCCGCCGCAACAGCCCCGATCGCAGCATGGCCGGAAACGGCAGGAACAGGCCGCCATTGAGCGGACGGAAGTGCATCGTCAGCGGACGAAACGGCGCGGTCAGCGTTGCGTGCAGGCCGATCGCACAACGCGGGCTGTTCGCCGCGACATCCTGCAACGCGGCGACCTCGGCGCGCCCGATCGCTGAGCCTACCACCATGACAGAGCTGGCGTTGAGACGGCCACAGGAGATCAGATCGCGAATGGCGCGGTTGACGCCATCGGCCAGCCCGTAGTCGTCGGCGCACAGCCAGATCCGGCGCAGCGCAACGTCATTCATTCCGCGGCGGTCCGCTCGGTGGCGCTCGCCGTCGTCTCGCCATCGGCGCGTTTTTCGGAATGCTCGGCGACGAAGTAGATTGGACGCGCCTTCAACTCGGAGAGGATCTTGCCGATATATTCGCCGACGATGCCGATCATGATGAGCTGCACGCCGCCGATCGTCATCAACCCGATCATCAGCGAGGGATAGCCGGGGACCTGCTTGCCGGTGGTCCAGACCTCCCAGAGAATGGTCAGGCCGAACAGGAAAGCGCTGATCGCCAGCAGCACGCCGAGCAGGCTGGCAAAGCGCAGCGGCGCCACCGAGAACGACGTCAGTCCCTCGATCGACAGGCCGATCAGCCGGCCCGGGCTGAACGTCGTGACGCCGTGCGCGCGCGGCGCCGGCTCGTAAGCGACGCGAATCTGGCGGAAACCGATCCAGTTCGACAGGCCCTTGAAGAAGCGGTTGCGCTCGGGAAGCTGCCGCAGCGCCTTGGCCGCGCGCGGCGACAGCAGGCGGAAATCGCCGGCGTCCTCGGGGATCTTCTGCCGCGCGCCCCAGTTGATCAGCGCGTAGAAGCCGTGCACCGCCTTGCGGCGCAGGAACGATTCATTGTCGCGATGCGCCTTCGCGGTATAGACGACGTCGTAGCCGTCATCGATCCAGTGCGAGACCAGCTTTTCGACCAGATCAGGCGGATGCTGGCCGTCGCCGTCCATGAACAGGATCGCGCCGCGGCGGGCATGGTCCAGCCCCGCCATCAGCGCGGCCTCCTTGCCGAAATTGCGCGACAGCGACACCACCTGGATGTCGAGCGCATCGGCGTTAAGCGTGTGCGCGATCGCCAGCGTATTGTCGGCGCTGCCGTCGTCGACATAGACCACTTCGCTGGCAAGGCCGTAACGTGCCTTCAGCGTGCGGGCGAGGCCGACCAGCCGTTCGTGCAGCAAAGCGAGCCCTGCCGCCTCGTTGTACAGCGGCACGACAATCGACAGGCCTTGCGCCGCGGCACCGGCTGCGGTCGTCGACAGGCGGGAAACGTCAGAGCCGAGCGTCATCGATCAGGTCCCAGATCATCCAACCGTATATGCTACTTGCTGCCACCTGTCGCAACGATGAACGAAACGGCAGCCTTATTGCCGCAAGAACGCCTCGAGCCTGGCAAATAACGGGTTTTCGCGGTCGAGCACATAGTCGAGCGAGGCGATCGAAACCGTGTCGGCGCCGTGTTCGCGCAGAAAACTGCCGAGCGCGTAAAGCTGCATCGGCGGGCAGTGCAGGGTGAGCATGCCCGACGAGGTCGGCCCGCCGAACGGCGTCACCACGCCAAACCGGTTATGCGCCTCCGCCAGCAGCGCATCGTTGCAGCCGGCGAAACGAGTTCGCACCTCGCGGAATTTGCTGGCGCGGGCGCGTGCCGCGATGTGGTCGAGGATGACGCGCGCGGTCTCGCGGGCGTCAGACGACCAGTCGGCGTCCCTTGAGGCGACGAGGTTGGCCTGGCTGCGCAGGATCACGCCGTCGTCCAGCACCTTGAGGCCATTGGCGGCCAGCGTCGCGCCCGTCGTGGTGATGTCGACGATCATCTCGGCGGTGCCGACGGCCGGCGCGCCCTCGGTGGCGCCGGCGCTTTCGACGATGCGGTAGTCGACCACGCCGTGGGAGGCAAAGAAGTTGCGCGTCAAATTGATGTATTTGGTCGCGACCCGCATCCGCCGGTTATGCTGGGCGCGGAAGCCGGTGGTAACGTCGTCGAGGTCGGCCATGGTGCGGACGTCGATCCAGGCCTGCGGCACCGCGACCACGACATTGGCGCTGCCGAAGCCGAGATTGTCGATCAGCAGCACGCGCTTGTCGGCGTCCGCGATGCTTTCGCGCAGCAGGTCCTCGCCGGTGACGCCGAGATGCACCATGCCGCGCGCGAGCTGGGAAGCGATCTCGCTCGCCGAGAGATAGGCGATCTCGACATTGTCGAGGCCGGAAATCGTGCCGCGATAGTCGCGCGCGCCGCGCGGTTTCGCCAGCGAGAGCCCGGCGCGCGTGAAAAACGCTTCGGCGTTTTCCTGCAGGCGGCCCTTGGAAGGAACGGCGAGAACGAAGGGGGCGGTCATGCGGCGCTCCCTTGCGAGACGGGTTTTCCGAGTTGCGTCAGCGCCTCGATCCACACCGAGAATCCGACCGCAGGGATCGGCGTCGGTGAACCGAGCTGCGTCATCAAGCCATCATAGCGCCCGCCCGCCACCAGCGGTTCGACGCCGTTGCCCTTTCCATTGACAGTTCCCTTTGCATGCAGCTCGAATTCGAACCCGGTGTAATAATCGAGCCCGCGGCCGAACGAGGTGGAAAACCGCGTCAGCTTCGTGTCGATGCCGCGCGCGGCCATGAAGCCGACGCGGCTTTCGAGCTGATCGATGGCGGCTGAAAGATCGAGCTTGGCCTCAGTGGCGAGCGCGCGCAGTTGCGCCACCGATTCATCCGGATCGCCCGCGATCGCGAGGAAGCGCTTGATGATGTTGAGCGCGTCGCGCGGCAGCGCGCCGCCCTTCAGCGTCGATTGTTCGAGGAAGCGGTCGGCGATTTCGGCCACCGTCCGTCCGCCGACATTGGTGGTGCCGGCGATCGACATCAAATCGGTGACCAGCGCCAGCGCCGCCTTGCGGTCGGAGCCGGCAAGCGCCGCCAGCACGCCCTCATATTCGTTGCGGCCTGGCGCGGTGGCGAGCGTCAGCCGCTCGATATCGTCGGTGAGACTGAGCTTGCGGTTAAAATCCTTGATCAGCCGCCGCCGCCACACCGGATAGAGGTTGAGCGCGTCGATCAGCGCATTGAACAAAGCGACGTCGCCGGTGCGGATTTCGACGTCCTTCAATCCGAAGGCGGTGGTCGCTTCCAGCGCCAGCGCCAGCATTTCGGCATCGGCCGCGGCGCGGTCCTGCCGGCCGAAGGATTCGATCCCGGCCTGCAGGAATTCGCTCGGCTGGCCGCCGCGATAGCGAAATACCGGCCCGAGATAGCTGAAGCCCGCGGGCTGTCCGGCGCGATCAGAGGCGAGATAGTCGCGCGCCACCGGAATCGTGAGGTCGGGACGCAGGCAGAGCTCTTCGCCTGACGCGTCGGTGGTCAGGTACAGGCTCTTGCGAATGTCCTCGCCGGAGAGGTCGAGGAACGGCTCCGCCGGCTGCAGGATGCCCGGGTGGGCTTGGACGTAGCCGCCTTGTGCAAACGACAATAGGAGCGCATCCGCCCAGGCGGCGGATCCGGCAGCACCTCGGGTGGCGGCAGTCGCGGTCATTTCAGGTTCCAAATATCCGGAAAAACCGGGTTCTGGGGTTCGTTTCGGGTTCCCCCGGGGGGTTCCAGGGGCTTGTTGGCGCAGGCCTTAGCATGGCCGGGGCGGGGTTTCGACAGGGATTGGCCAACTGAATTAATGGCCGGTGCTTTATTGCGCCGTCTTGGCCGATCAGCCCTTAAGTGGCCCCTGCCAGTCCCCCAGCGCCGCCTGTACCAGCGCCAGCGCGGCGACGCCGGCGGTATCCGCGCGCAGGATGCGGGGGCCCAAGGACAGCCGCAGCGTCTTCGGCTGCCGCAGCAGCAGCGCGCGTTCTTCCTCGGCAAATCCGCCCTCGGGGCCGATCAGGACGTCGATCCCGTCGGCGGCCGTTAATCCCCGTTGCAGCGCTTCGATGGGATTGCCAATGTCGGCCGCTTCGTCGCAGAACACCAGCAGGCGGCTGGTCGCTCGCTTGTCGAGAAAGCGGTCGAGCGCAACAGGCTCGGCAACCTCGGCCAGGCTCAGGATGCCGCATTGCTCGGCGGCCTCGATGACATTGGCGCGCATCCGCTCAACGTTGACCCGCGAAACCTGCGTGTGGCGCGTCAACACCGGCTGCAGCACGGAGGCCCCCATCTCGACCGCCTTTTGCACCATGTAGTCGAGCCTTGCGTGCTTGAGCGGCGCAAAGACGTAGGCGATGTCGGGCAAGCGATCCTGCGGCCGCGTTTGCGCGACGATACTCAAGCCGTCGGGCCGCTTGCGGCCTTCGATCGCAGCTTGCCATTCGCCGTCGCGGCCGTTGAACACCAAAATGGTTTCACCGGCCGAAAGCCGCAGTACGTTGCCCAGATAATTGCTCTGGTTCCGCTCCAGCGCGATTCGTTCGCCCTCGCGCAAGGGAGCGTCGACGAACAGGCGGGGCGCGCGAAAATCGAATTCAGGCATGTGTGATGATCCAACCGGGCCTGCTTTTAGCCCAACGCATGAGAATCCGGAGGCTATTTTTGCCTGTTGGTGTCACTCGACGACGCGCTGATGCCTCATTCCACGGGCCATTCTGGGTTGCAAAATCGAAGATTACGCTTCACTTGGCAGATGATTCAGATTCTATGGTTCTCGCAGGAGAAACACCCTTGATAGTCCGCCGCCTGATTGTTGCATCGACCTTGGCCATGGCGATCGTCGGTGCCAGGCAGGTTTTTGCGCAAGCTGCGTTTCCCGCGCCGTTGCCAGGGCAGGCCGAAGCGCCCGCCAGCAACGTTTCGCCGGTCCCGCACGCGAACGGCGCGGCGCCATCGGCTTCCCCTGGTGCTTCCGCGGTGTTTCCGTCGGGCGGGCGAACCGATGCCTGTATGAATGGATTTGCTCCGTTGCGCGAGGAAGCGGAGAAACACGGCAAGTTGATCAAGGCCGCGAGCGACCGCAGGGCGCCGCCGGACGAGGCCTGCAAGCTGATCGGTAATTTCAGCCAGGCCGAAAAGATGATCAAATTTGTCGAGGTCAATGCCGCCAAATGCGGAATTCGGCCTGAGATCGCCGACCAGCTCAGGAACGGCCACAAGAACACCGAGAAGATGCAGAAGCAGGTCTGTGCCATCGCGCAGCAGAAAAGAGAACCAGCGGGACCGGTTGGCGACTTCTGGCCCGCATCCAGCAGAGAACCGGCCGGTCCGGTCGGCCACTTCTGGATCGTCCGTTGACCCCTGAGACGTGGTTGAAACGCGTCGCGGAAACCGGGTCGGACACCCCTAATGTTCCGTTTCCGGGCGCTTTTAGCCTAAAGCGCTAGAATCCGGAGCTGTTTTTAACTTTCGATGCGGCCGTGCGCCGCGCTGCTGCCCCAATCGACGGGTTGTTAAGCGACGGCAGGAATCGTAAAAAGCCGTTTCGCAAATCTGCTTCGTTCGGACACGTTGGGGCTTTGCCTGACCTTGCCGGAGAACCACCCTTGATGATCCGCCGCCTGATTGTGCCGTTGACCGCTGCCGTCGTGAGCCTTCATGCAGGCCACGTCTTTGCGCAGGGCGCGTTTCCAGCGCCGTTGCCCAACCAGAGCGCCGCGCCCGCGAATGCTTCGCCGTTTCCGCCGGTGAATGGCGCTGCGCCGTCGGCCTCGGTCGGCGCCCCGTCGCCGTTCCCGTCACAGGGGGCCGCTCCGGTTTCCAGCGGATTCAGTGGGCCGCCGCCACAGGCCAGCGGTGGGGCAGACGCCTGCATGAAAGGGTTCGTTCCCCTGCGCGAGGAAGCCGAGCGACGCGGCAAGATGATCAAGGCCGCGAGCGACCGCAAGGCGCCGCCGGACGAGGCCTGCAAGCTGATCAAAAATTTCGGCCAGGCCGAATTGAAGATGATCTCATATGTCCAGACCAATTCCGCCAAGTGTGGAATTCCGCCGCAGATCGCCGACCAGCTCAAGAACGGCCACAAGAACACCGAGAAGATGCAGACTCAGGTCTGTAACGTCGCGCAGCAGGCGGCAACGCGCGGGCCGGCCGGTCCCAGCCTGAGCGAAGTGCTTGGCTCCTCGGCGGCGCTGCCTGAAGCGCAGGCCGTCAAGAAGGGTGGCAGCACCTTCGATACGCTGAACGGCAACGTTCTCCAGCGATGACCCTGGCCCGATGAGCGGCGCGACCGCCCGCGTTGCTGATGCGACCGGCAACTGGGTCGATACGCGCGCGCCGTCGTGGTCGCGGCCTTACTTGCGGCTTTCCCGTTTCGACCGTCCGATCGGATCGTGGCTGTTGCTGATGCCGTGCTGGTGGTCGGCGGCGCTGGCCGCCGGCGTCGCGCGCGACGTCTCGCAATTGCCGCTCGTGATCGTGCTGTTCTTCATCGGCGCCTTTGTCATGCGCGGGGCGGGCTGCGCCTGGAACGACATCACCGACCGCGATCTCGACGCGCGCGTCGAGCGGACGCGGTCGCGGCCATTGCCTGCCGGGCAGATCAGCGTGGCGCAGGCGTTTGCCTTCCTGGTCCTGCAGGCGCTGATCGGCTTGGCGGTGCTGCTGCAGTTCAACCGTTTTGCGATCATGACCGGCGTCGCCTCGCTCGTCATCGTCGCGGTCTATCCCTTCATGAAGCGCATCACCTGGTGGCCGCAGGTCGTGCTGGGCCTCGCCTTCTCATGGGGCGCGCTGATGGGATTCGCCGTCACGCTCGGGCGGCTCGATCTCACTGCGCTCGCGCTCTATGCCGGCTCGATCGCCTGGGTGATCGGCTACGACACGATCTACGCCCACCAGGACACCGAGGACGATGCGCTGATCGGCATCAAGTCCACCGCACGCCTGTTCGGCGCGCGCACCCACCGGGCGCTCGCAGTGTTTTATTCACTCGCGGTGATGCTGATCGGCGCGGCGCTGGTGCTGGGCGGCGCACGCTGGCCGGCATGGATCGGGCTCGTGGCTTTTGCTGCACATCTGGTCTGGCAGATCCGGCGCTTGGACATCAGCGACCCCGCGCTGTGCTTGCGGATATTCAGGTCCAACCGCGATGCGGGGCTGTTGCTGTTCGCGGGATTGCTCGCAGACGCGGTGATGCGTTCGGTCTCGTAGGGTGGGCAAAGGCGCGTCAGCGATGTGCCCACCATCAAGCATTCCGCTCGTGAGGGTGGGCGCACGCTGCAGCTCTGCCTACGTCCGCTTTCGTCGGCACAGCGGACATGGCCGGACTTGCTGCCGGTTCGACCCGGTCGCGAATGACCCGTAGCAGAAGTGCATCCCATTCCGAATGTGCGCTGATTTGGACTGATGGTTACAAATTGTCGAAATGAATGGCGGGATGCAGCATGCCAAGCAACCCGACGATGCCGAAAATCATCAGTCCTAATACGATTTCGATAACGCTGTTGCGCTTAAGCTGACGCAGCGCTTTGAGCTGCGGCCCGCATCCCGATGGCAACGCAAGCCGGGGCGTCAACCAAAATCGATTCGCCGCAGCCATCATCAGCATGGCCGCGAACAGCGCGAGTTTCAACATTAGGAGACGGCCGTATTCGGTGACGATCAGCGCGTGTAAGGAACCGACCAAAATCCATGCGTTGACGATACCGGTCGCAACGATTGAGCCCACACTGATGAGGGCCAAAGTCGAAAAACGTTGCGTCGTTCTAAGCGCAACATGGGCCCACGAGTCAGCCTCGTACCGTCTCGCCACGGCCAGCAGAAATACTAGCGAAACAAGGCCTCCAATCCAGGTTGCGGCGAAGACGAGGTGCAATACGTCGGCCGTCAGATGAAGGAGTCCTGCTTCACCCGCGGTGGAACCAGCATGGCCTGTCCATGCTATGGCTGCGATCAGGCCGAGGGCCGATGCCACCGCAAGCCAACGTACCCACTGAAGCCGGTCATACGCCAAGCAAGCAGCCAGAATAATTGCGAGCACAAAGCGAATTTCCAAGACGAATCCGAATTGCGTTTCGTTCACCACGGCCGACATCACATCGGCTGTCATGGCATCACCGAGCGGGAGACCACTCATGGAGGCTGCTTGCAATAGAACCCAGATCACGCCGGATACTACGGCGATTGCGAGGGTTATCCATGCAATGCGTAGGGTTTGCAGCCGGACAATGGTGGCTTCTTCCGATGACCGGAAAATGGGCTGCGCCACCACCGTCCAGAATATGAGACTTCCGGCCAATATCGTGGCGGCGGCGAAATGCACTGCGCGAACGACGATCAGCGAATTATGCACGTCGTTCGCACCCAAATCCATTGGGGGGTCCCGCGACTTCTACTTGCCGACCTGAAACGAGAAGCTGCCGTCGGTGGTGTGCGCGTCCACCGACAAGACTCGCCACGTGACACGATACGTTCCCGCCCCACCGGGGCGGAGCGCGATTGTCATCTGACTGCCGCTGACGCGGGCCTTGCCCGTATCAACGCGCTGGCCTGCGGAGTTGGTGACTGTCACTGTGCTGAACGCAGGCTCCAATTTTTGCGTAAACCACAGTGTCACCTCACGAGGTGCAGTTGCGACGGTGTTGCCGACGCGCGGTTCGGCATGATCGAGAAATGCGTGTGCGGTTGCTTCACCCGTCGCAAGCAAAATCAGGAGAGGGATTGTTAGGACGATGGCTGAATTGCGCATTATCAGTTCCTTGGAAACGGGCTTGCGGGCTGGACGGCGGGGCCGAAGATCGGTTTGCCAATCCCATGCGGATCGATATCGTCAAGGTAGAAGTGCAACTGCGCGACCACGCCAACATTCGTCCCGCTCTGCCGATTAATCGGAATGAGTGCTTCAATGCCCACCTGAAACTTGTTTCCGACCCAGAGAATTCCCGGATTGATGGTGCCAGTGGTTGCCGTGCCGGAAGTGAGGGTGTTCGAGACCGGCGTTTGGAGTGTGGCTTCGACCAGCGGTATCAGATGATTGATGAATTCCGGCAGACCTAAATCGATAACTGCCGATTTGAGATAGGGCATGCTGTATTGGATTGTCCCGCCCCAATTCAAAACTCGCGGGTTGAACTCAGTGTCGATCGTTGGATCGCCGGTATCCGGATCGATGCCAAACGTGGTGGTCGAGCGTCGGCCCGGGATCGCATAGCCAACCTGTCCAGTGACAGCGACCGGCCGAAACCAAGGCAGGGTGTCAGGAAGATCACCGAACCCTTTGCCGAAGTACAATGTCGGAGTGTAGACATTGAACGGCTCCGCTCCGACGCTTTGCGCGCCTGTCCCAGCCCATTCAATGCTGAGACCGACCGACATCACAAACTCGTGCTCTGGGTCCTTGAAGAGTCGGTATTTGAACGTGGTTTCAAGATTCTGAAATCCGTTTGCTCCCATCCCGGTCGGTCCTCCGGGTGGTCTGAAACTGCTGTAGGTTGAACCGATCGAAATCGCGAACGCCTCCGTGATCCGCTTGGAAAATTCGCCGGAAAAATCGCGTTGCCTAAATGACGGATCGTCGCCGGTTTTAAAACTGGACACAGTGGGAAAGCTCAACTCATCGTTGACCCCGGGATCATCGATGCCGATTGTCGCAGGAAAGAAGCGGTTGCCGACGATTTCGTGGGCGATGCTGCCGCCACCAGGAACGAGCGCAATTGCGAGCCCGGGGAGGCCCGCGCGGATAAGAAGACGGATAAACATGAGAGGTCTCTCTGCGGTCGTTAAAACATGCATGAATTGACGGTCCCGATCGGGCCGCCCAACCTCATGTCAGCAACGGAGGACCTCGCGCCTGTTTTCCGATGAACCCGGCGGCGCCGGGAATAGGATTGTCGATAACGGCCCATCTGATCGAAACGCTGGTAGCCTGTACAACCCATCCAGCAGCGATCGGCGGAGCATCAAGGAAGGCCATCCCGCCATGAACGCACAACTTGCAATGGATATCCTCATCATGGGTGCCAGAGGGCACGCCCCGCTTGACGGGAGGCGTAGCGCCGTTGCTGGCAAGGCAGAGTTCAAACCCGCCGACGCTGCCCGGAGTGAACGGACCTCCGATCAAGGGAGTAATAACTGATTGCAGCCCTAGAGCATAGGCGGCGATCAAGACGATCATCCGCCTTGGCAATAGCCTGCACTGCCTTCTTGCAAGGATGCCCACGTTATCCCCGAGCGACTTAGAGCGTCTACTTCCAGCGAAAACGCCGATTAATCGCTGGACGGAACTTAGCATTCCTGCCGCAATGGGATAGGGCGAAAATGTCACTTGGCGAAAGGAATAATCCCTCTTCCGCGCGGCGGGGCGCGCGAGAAAGGTCCCGCCCGGGTTGAAGAGGCGGAGCCCTCCCACGCCGCGCCGAGATGCGATGCAATGCGTAGCGCCGGCTATTTTAGTGGAGAGCGCGGGCTCTTTCTTCAGGGAAAAAGTTCCGACGGGGATCGACCTTTCCACCAACGGTGCTTGTCACCGCGGACGAGGTGATCTTGCTGCGCTGTATGAGTCCGTTCATGGCACATCGCGTCATTTCGCGGCGGCGCAATAATTCGGTCGCTTTGGCTGTGAAGCGGACATGGGCGCGTAGCCCGAATGAGCGTAGCGACATCCGGAGCCTTCGTCATTTCCCCGACTCCCGCATATCGCTGCGCTCATGCGGGCTACTTGCTGCGAACTGATTTGCTTTCGCGCGCAAGCACAATCGCGATGCGTAACCGCGACAAATCAACACGACGGCAAATCACTTCTGATTTTCAGAAATCTCGTCAAGCCCAGGAATCAAAAATATTCCGCTTCACTTGCAGGGCAAATCAGCGGCATGTCTCCGCCCGTCTCACCCGATGGAGGGGCGCTCGCGAACGTCACGAACGCGCGGTGGGATGCGATGGACGCGGATGGCGCGCTGGACGTTGCGCGCCGGAAGCGTACGGTGAAGTCGTGTGGTTCGGGCGCCGCGGTGCTGGCGTTAAGCGTGCGATAAGAAGCGCAGGCGACGGAGGCAAAAGAGCCGTTCTCCGGGAAGAGCACGAAGTAAGCCGTAAAGCCATTGCGCAGGGAAGGCCGGAATGCTCCCGCTGCCCTGTATGCTCGTGTGCATTTTTGTTTGCGCAAATCGCACGCGAGACCGCGGGTGCAGCAAGCACCCGGTCTTCCCTGCGCCCTCTATTTCAAGAGGGCCAAACGAAGATCCAAACCTCGGGCGAAAGGCGTCGCGAGAATGCGGCCTCATATTCAGTCGTCATCGTCCGCGAAGGCGGACGATCCAGTATTCCAGAGACTGCAATGATGGAATCGATAGGCCGCGGCGTACTGGATGCCCCGCCTTCGCGGGGCATGACGACCTTTGTGCGGTAAGGCTTCAGAAACTCAATCCCGCGCGATGATCTCGCGCTCGTCCTGATGGATGTTCTCAAGATTGGTCAGGTTGCCGCCCCGGCGGCGTACCAGAAATTTCGGGCGGCGGGCGCGGATCGCGTTGTGGCGGCGGCGGCGGGCGGCCGGTTCGTCGTGGTCATCTTCCGCCAATAGCGGCAGCGCGAAGATGTCGCTCCAGATCTGCCAGGCGGAGGCGATTTCCTCGTGATCGGAGCTCACGCACAGCGGAATGTTCAGCGAAGGGTCGCGATGCGCCAGCACCAGCATCTGCGCGTCGTCGTCGAGGCCGCGCAGAGCTATGCCGAGAAAATCGCTGACGCGAACGTTGATCGCCATCCGCATGCCCTTGACGGCACGGTGCAGCACGACGCGTTCGCGATGAAGTTCGATCCTCCGCACGCCGCCGTCTGCGCGGGTATCGTGCGCATGAAAGCTGAGCGGCAGAGAAAGAGGGTCGAGCCGCATGACACGGCTCGACCCGGCGGGATTGATCCCGCTTGTTGCTGTTTGACGCCTCACGGCTCTCATCTCCCCGCCGGGATTATGTTCCCGGTCGATACGCGAGACCTTAGCCGATCGATTTCCGTTTCGCCTTAAAAAGCCTGGTTAAGGAGAGGTCACCCGCCCCGGATCTTACCGCATGATTGACAAGACCTTGGCACGCATGATTGACGAGACCTTGCGGAAATGCCGAAATTGTTTGGCATTTGGCGGTGCAAAATGCTTGAACTCCCTGTGAATCAGGCACATCTGGTGGGTCTGCCGATTTGCGCCCAAGCCCCTTCAATTGTCAGGGATTTTGTTTGTGAACTCTTCACCATCCACGGCTTCGTCGCTTTCGAAGGCCGAGCCGGCCACGGCGACCTCTGACCTGTTCGATCAATCGGCGCTCTCGACGCTGGCGCAGCGACTGGTTGAGGCTGCAAAGCGCGCGGGCGCGGATGCCGCCGACGCGGTAGCGGTCCGCGGCGTCTCGCAAGGCGTCGAGGTGCGCGATGGCCGGGTCGAGGAATCCGAGCGCTCCGAAGGCGACGATGTTGGATTGCGCGTATTGGTCGGGCAACGTCAGGCCGTGGTCTCGACCAACGATATTTCCGGCGATGGCATCGCCAAGCTCGCCGAGCGGGCGGTCGCGATGGCCCGCGTCGCGCCCGACGACGAATATGTCGGTCTCGCCGATCCCGCGCTGCTGGCGCACGAATTCGCCGATCTCGATCTGCTCGATCGCGAAGTTCCCTCGACATCCGAACTCGAACGCCGCGCCTGCGAGGCCGAAGCCGCGGGCCTTGCGGTCAAGGGCGTGACCAAATCAGGCAGCGCGTCCGCTTCGAGCGGCATCGGCGGCATGGTGCTGGTGACCTCGACGGGCTTCCAGGGCTCCTATTTGCGCTCCAGCCACGGCATCTCGATGACCGCGATATCGGGCGAAGGCACGGGCATGGAGCGCGATTACGATTTCACCTCGGCGCCGCATGCCTCCGACCTCGCGTCGCCTGAAAGCGTCGGCCGCAAGGCGGGCGAGCGCACCGTGGCGCGGTCCAATCCGCGCAAGGTCGAGACCTGCAAGGTGCCGGTCGTGTACGACCCCCGGGTGTCGGGATCGCTGGTCGGCCATCTCGTCGGCGCCATCAACGGCGCCTCGATCGCGCGCAAGACGAGCTTTTTGAAAGACCGGATGGGCGAGCAGCTGTTTTCGAAGAACATCCGCATCATCGACGATCCCTTGCGGGTGCGCGGCCTGCGGTCGCAGACCTTCGACGCCGAGGGCGTCAAAGTGAAAAAGCTCGCGCTCATCGACGAGGGGGTGTTGACCACCTGGCTGCTCGATTGCGCCACCGCGCGCGAACTCGGGCTGGTCACGACCGGACATGCCCATCGCGGCGTCTCGTCCTCGCCGTCGCCGGGATCGTATAATCTGCACCTCGAGGCCGGCGAGATGACGCCGAAGGAGCTGATCTCCGACATCAAGCAGGGCTTTTACGTCACCGACCTGATCGGCTCCGGCGTCAACGGCGTGACCGGCGATTACAGCCGCGGCGCCTCCGGCTTCTGGATCGAGAACGGCGAGATCACTTACCCGGTCAGCGAGGTGACGATTGCGGGCCATCTGCTGGCGATGTTCAAATCGCTGGTTCCTGCCAACGATCTGGAATTTCGCTACGGCGTCAACGCGCCGACGCTGCGCATCGAGGGCCTGACGCTTGGCGGACGCTGATATCGCCGATGCGATCTGGGCGCGCGATGCCGCGCTGTTGACGGACACGGTGCGAGAAGCCGGCGCGCTCGCGTTGTCGCTGTTTCGCACCGAATTGAAGAACTGGACCAAGGGCGCCTCGTCGCCGGTCTCGGAAGCCGACATCGCTGTCAACGACCTCGTCGAGCGCCGGCTGCGTTCGGCGACGCCGGATTACGGCTGGCTGTCGGAAGAGAGCGTCGACGATGACGCGCGTCTCGGCAAGGAACTGGTCTGGATCGTCGACCCGATCGACGGCACCCGCGCCTATCTCGCCGGCCGCGGGGACTGGTGCGTTAGCGTGGCTCTGGTCGCGGGCTCCACGCCGGTGCTGGCGGCGGTGTTCGCCCCCGTCACCGACGAGTTTTTCTTCGCGGTGCACGGGCAGGGCACCACGCGCAACGAAAGGCCGGTTCACGCGACCGGAGGCACCGAACTTGATTTCCCCCGCATGGCCGGACCAAAGCCGCTGGTGCAACGGCTGAGCCCGTCGCCGGATGAAATCACGCTGCATCCGCGGATCGGATCGCTGGCGCTTCGGCTGTGCCGGGTCGCGGACGGCAGCCTCGATGCCGCTTTTGCAGGCGGCCAGAGCCGCGACTGGGATCTTGCCGCGGCGAATTTGATCGTGCAGGAAGCGAATGGTAGAATGACCGCGCTCTCGGGGGATGCGATTGAGTATAATCGCCGGGAGGTGGTGCACGGGGTGCTGGTGGCGGCGGGACACGATCGACATGCGCGCATTGTCGAGCATTTCCGGGTTCGTCCGCTGCCCTGAATCGGTCGAAATCGGCGCCACAATTCATCCCGTCCACGCCGCGATATCAGCTGTCGCTCTTGCTTGCCGGGCATCTCATTAGGAAAGACCATCATGCCAGATAGTGCCCCGCAGCAATTGCTTCATCTCGTCATCGGCGGCGAATTGACCGATCTCGAACACATCACGTTCAAGGACCTCGACCAGGTCGATATCGTCGGCGTATATCCCAATTATGCATCCGCTCACGCGGCCTGGAAGGCGAAGGCGCAGCAGACCGTGGACAACGCTCACATGCGCTACTTCGTGGTTCACCTCCACCGGCTGCTCGATCCAGGTCAAGACACGAAGTCCTCCAGTTAAGAAGTCCTGCAGTTGAAACGATTCCTTCGCGATTTGCTGCGCAGCAGCTGGGTTCAGCGCGCGCTGGGTGTGCTCGCGGCCGAATATCTGCGGCTGGTCTGGCTGACCAACCGCTTCAGCTACCACCCGGCCGACGTCTACGAGCGGGTCGAACCGGAGATGCCGGCGATCTTCGCGTTCTGGCACGGCCAGCATTTCATGACGCCATTCATCAAGACCAAGGAGAGCTACCGCGCCAAGGTGCTGATCTCGCGGCATCGCGACGGCGAGTTCAACGCCATCGCCGCCGAGCGGCTCGGCATTGGAACCATCAGAGGTTCCGGCGATCATGGTGGCGCCTTTCACCGCAAGGGTGGCGTCGGCGCGTTCCGAGAGATGGTGCAGGCGCTGGAGGAGAACTGGAACGTCGCGACCACAGCCGATGTGCCGAAGCGCGCGCGCGTCGTAGGACTCGGCGTCATCATGCTGGCGCGGGAGTCCGGACGGCCGATCATGCCCTTCGCGATGGTGACCTCCAGGTTCATCCGGTTGAAGAACTGGGACTCTACCACCATCAATTTGCCATTCGGCCGCGGCGCCTTGGTAGGCATTGAACATGTATACGTGCCGCCGGATGCCGATGCCGAGACTATGGAAAAGTTGCGTCTTCAGGTAGAATCTTATCTGAACGAAGCGACTCGTCGCGCCTATAAGGCGGTCGGGCGTCCGGAGGCCGCTCTTGGCTAATTCGCTGCCGATGACGTTGCGCGTCTACCGGAAACTGTCGTACGCGATGGTGCCGTTGTCGCCTGCGCTGATCAGCCGCCGGTTGAAGCTCGGCAAGGAAGACCCGGCGCGCTTCGGCGAGCGCCGCGGCATGAGCGCCGACGTTCGCCCTGCAGGTCCCCTGGTGTGGATTCATGGCGCCAGTGTCGGCGAGGTGCTGGCAGCGGCGGCGCTGATCGAGCGGCTGCGGGCGCTCAACCTGCGCATCCTCCTGACCTCAGGCACGGTGACCTCGGCGGCCATCGTCGCAAAGCGGTTCCCGCCCGACGTCATCCATCAATATGTGCCCTACGACTCGCCGCGCTACGTCGCGCGGTTTCTCGATCACTGGCGGCCCTCGCTGGCGCTGTTCATCGAATCCGACCTGTGGCCGAACCTGATCCTCTCGAGCGCCGCGCGGCGGCTGCCGATGGTGCTGATCAACGGCCGGATGTCGCAGCGCTCGTTTCCACGGTGGCAGCGGGTGCAAGGGACCATCTCGGCGCTGCTTGAAAAGTTCGACGTCTGCCTGGCGCAGTCGCAGACCGATGCGGATCGCTTTGCGACGCTGGGCAGCCGCAATGTCGTGGTTACGGGAAATCTCAAGCTCGACGTTCCCGCGCCGCCGGCCGATGCGAACAAGCTGGATATGTTGATGTCGATGACGCGCGGGCGCCCGGTCGTGGTAGCGGCCTCGACGCATCCCGGCGAAGAAGAGATCTTGACGGAAACGCACCGGACGCTTGCCGGCTATTTTCCAGGCCTGTTGACTGTGATCGTGCCGCGACATCCCGATCGCGGCGAGGCCATCGCGCGCATGATCGCGGCTTCCGGCCTCAATCCGACACTCCGTTCGCACGAGGACTTGCCCACCGCCACGACCGACATCTATGTCGCCGACACCATGGGCGAATTGGGCTTGTTCTACCGCCTGGCGCCGATCGTGTTCATGGGCGGTTCGCTGGTCGAGCATGGCGGGCAGAATCCGATCGAGGCGATCAAGCTCGGTGCGTCGGTCGTCCACGGCCCCCACGTCTTCAATTTCACCGACGTCTATGAAGCCCTCGATGCCGCCGGCGGCGCGCGGCGGGCCGATACGCAGGAAGCGCTGGTCAAGCAGTTCGGCCAGATGCTCGCCGATCCCAGGGCGCGCGAAGCCGTGCTGACCGCGTCCGAGCGTGTGGTCGGGCAGCTCGGCGGCGCGCTGGAGCGAACGCTCAGCGCACTCGAGCCGTATTTGCTGCAATTGCGGATCGAGATGGGAGCCGCCAATGCGTGAGCCGGGCTTCTGGCACGGCCCGGCCTCGCTCAACGCGCATCTCCTGAAACCGCTCGCCGCCCTCTACGGCGCCATCGCCGCAAAGCGCCTGCGGCGCGAGGGATTGAATGCCGGCATTCCGGTGCTCTGCGTCGGCAATTATCACGTCGGCGGCGCCGGCAAGACGCCGACCGTGTTGGCGCTGGCCAAGCTGCTTCGCGAGCTTGGCGAGACGCCGGTCGTGCTCAGCCGCGGCTATGGTGGAAAATTACGCGGCCCGGTAAGGGTCGATCCTGTCAGGCACACGGCTTCCGATGTCGGCGACGAGCCCTTGATGTTGGCAGCCGCGCTGCCGGTGGTAGTGTCGCGCAAGCGCGCGGATGGCGTGCCGCTGGCGCGGGCGCAAGGCGCGACCGTGATCCTGATGGACGACGGTTTTCAGAATCCTGCGGTCGTTAAGGATGCGTCCCTGATCGTCATCGACGGCGTGCGCGGGCTCGGCAACGGGCAGGTATTTCCCGCCGGCCCCCTGCGTGCGCCGCTGCGGCCGCAACTGGCGCGCACCGACGCGCTGATCATCGTCGGCAACGGCAGTGCTGCGGAAACGGTGGCAGCCGAGATCGGCGCGCAAGGTAAGCCGGTGCTATCAGCGCATCTGAAGCCGGATGAGGCGCAGGTCGCACAGCTTCGGGGCAAGCGCGTGCTGGCGTTTGCCGGCATCGGCGATCCCACGCGATTCTTCAACACGCTGCGCACCAGTGGCATCGAAGTGGCCGGACAGCGCGCCTTCGCCGATCATCATGCGTATTCGCAAGCCGAGATCGAAAGCCTGATCGCCGAGGCCAGGCGCGACGCGTTGACGCCGGTGACGACGGAAAAAGACCTGGCGCGGTTGCGGGATTGGTCGCAGCAAATCGTGCCGTTCCCTGTGACGCTCGAATTCGACGATCCGGCGCTGCTGCGGAAATTCGTGACTGATCGGTTGTTCAAAGCGCGCGCGAGTAAAGAACCGTAGCCCGGATGGAGCGAAGCGAAATCCGGGAAATCGCGCGGCGCTGACCCCGGATTGCGCTTCGCTCCATCCGGGCTACCAGGCAAACCTAGCCCTGCGTCTTCAGCGCGCCCGGAAAGTGCCGCTGCAGCACGGCGGTCGGAAGCGAATAGGCCTCCTGCAGATCGACGCTCCAGTATTTCAATTCGTCGAGCGGGATCCGCACGTCGGTGATGGCGCAGCGCACATAGGTTCCGGGCGAGATCACGCGGAAATCGCCGTCCAGATATTGCACCTGCGCTTCGCCATGGCCCGAGGGACCGAATTTATTCAGCACTGTAAAACTCTCCGATTGGCCGCGCGCGGGCTGGCCTTAAGTATATTTTCCAAATTCGATCTATCATAAATAGGTCGTACTGTCCGCCCCGGAAACTGACCTACTTGTGATGATTTTGTGCCGACCTGCATGATAGCGTGAATTTTACCGTGTCCGCAGCGTCATACCGATCCGACAGAGACCGATGCGCCTGTTGTCAGCCACGCTATCCCTGACGCTCCTTGCTGCGGCCTGCACGGCCTATGCCGCGCCGTTGCCGGCCCCGCATCAGGTCGATATCCCGGCGAGCGGTCTGACCCTGCATGCCCAGCTCTACAAGCCCGATGGTGACGGCCCGTTTCCCACCGTGATCGCGCTGCACGCCTGCGGCGGATTGGGTGGGCAGTCCGAGCCCGTGCAGCCGCGCTACCGCGACTGGGCGGAACAGCTGTTGAAGACCGGCCATGCGGTGCTGCTGCCGGACAGTTACGGTTCGCGGGAGTTCGGCCCGCAATGCCGCGACAAGGAGCGCCGTGTGCTCGCCCGCCGCGAGCGGGTGGCCGATGTCAACGCATCGCGGCAATGGCTGTTGCAGCAGCCCTGGGCCGCGCGTGACCGCATCAGCCTGATGGGATGGGCGAACGGCGCCAGCGCGGTGCTGTGGGCGGTGCGTCCGCAACTGGCGTCGCGCAGCGCTGAACCGGATTTCCGCTCGGCCATCGCGTTCTATCCGGATTGCCGGATCTCGTCCGGCCTCGGCTGGAGCACGCGGGTGCCGACGCTGCTGCTGATCGGCGCGCAGGACGACGTCAGTTCGCCGGCGGCCTGCCGCCAGATGGTGGAGGGGGCCCGCGGCCGCAGCGCGCTGGCGCAGATCGTGGTCTATCCCGGGGCCTCCCACGATTTCGACCGCGCCAACCTGCCGCTGCGGTCGATCGCAGGCTCCGACGCCGCGTTGCCCGAACGCGGTCATATCGGCACGGACGCGGACGCGCGCAGGGACGCGCAGCGGCGCGTCACCGAATGGCTGGCGCGCTAGATGAGCGTTTTCCAGCGAAGTGGCGACCGGTTCGCGTTAAGAAAACGCGTCAAAACAAAAATCTAGAGCCACGTTCCGATCCCGTCGGAACGAGGCTCTAGAACAGGCTGCCCTGATCGACCGGCTTGACGACGCGCTTCGGCGTCGCCGGCTTCGCCTCGTGCGGCGCGGCTCTCGGCGTGCTCGCGGCGGGCGCCGTGGCCTGCGGCCGATCGGCATCCGAGGTGGCGCCGACGCGGCCGTCGGCGAATTCGATCGAGAGATGCGCGCTCGGCCCGACCGCGGCGGCGGCATGGACGGCGTGGCCGCGTTCATCGCGCACCAGGGCAAAGCCGCGCGCGAGCACGCCGCGATAGGACAGCGCCGACAACAGCTGGCCGCTATGGGCGACGCGCGCGTCGAGGCGCTGCATGGCGGTCTCGAGCGCGCGGCGGGCGCGCTCGGCCAGCCGTTGCGTGCGTTCGCGGTCGCGCGCGATGGCATGGCGCTGCGCCTGGGCGTTGGAGAGCTTTGAGGCCTTTAGCCTGACCTCCAGCCCGGCAAAGCGGTCGCGCCGGCTGCGCAGCAGCGCGCGGGCGGACAGCCGGATGCGTTCGCCCGACACCGTGAGGCGGTGATTGGCTTGGGCAACCTGTCCGCGCAAAACCTTCAGCGTCAGGCCGGCGCTGAGATGTGAAAAGCGGCGGTGATGGGCGTGCGTATTGGCCTTCAATCCGCGGGGCAGGGCGGCGCCGAGATGATCCAGCCGCTGCCGCGGGATCGCGAGCAGTTCGCTTAAACCCGGCAGCGCACGCGCGGCGGCGCGCAATTCATTGCGGCGGCTTTCCTGGCCCCGCTGCCAGCACACCATCGTGCGCCGCGCCAGGCTTTCGACCTCGACGAATAATTCGCTGCGCACCGGGACCGCCATTTCGGCGGCGGCCGTCGGCGTCGGGGCGCGCTTGTCGGCGGCGAAATCGATCAGCGTGATGTCTGTCTCGTGACCGACGGCCGAAATCAGCGGGATAATGCTGTCAGCGGCGGCGCGAACCACGATCTCCTCATTGAACGACCACAGATCTTCCAGCGAACCGCCGCCACGCGCGACGATCAACAGATCCGGCCGCGGAATCTTTCCCGTTTCGGGCAGCGCGTTGAAGCCGCGGATGGCGGCGGCGACCTGCTCGGCGGAGCCTTCGCCCTGCACCTTCACCGGCCACACCAGCACGCGACGGGGAAAGCGATCCTGCAGCCGGTGCAGGATGTCTCGGATCACGGCGCCGGTCGGCGAGGTGACGACGCCGATCACCTCCGGCAGCCAGGGCAGCAATTGCTTGCGCGCCTCGTCGAACAGGCCCTCGGCGGCAAGCTTCCGCTTGCGCTCCTCCATCAGCGCCATCAGCGCCCCGATGCCGGCAGGCTCGAGCGCCTCGATGACGATCTGGTATTTCGACGAGCCCGGATAGGTCGTGAGCTTGCCGGTGGCGATGACCTCGAGCCCTTCCTGCGGCTTGAACCGCATCCGCGCGTGGGCGAATTTCCAGATCACCGCCTCGATCTTGGCGCTCTCGTCCTTCAGCGCGAAATAGCAGTGGCCGGAGGAGTGCGGCCCGCGGAAGCCGGAGATCTCGCCGCGGACGCGGACATGCCCATAGGCGTCCTCCACCGTCCGTTTCAGGGCAGTGGACAGCTCGGAAACGGTGAATTCGGGCGCGTTGATCAGGTTTTCGGCAGTAGGCATAGGCAACTGATTCGGGCGTTGGAGGCGTTGCCGCAACGTAGGGATTTTTGGCCGTCCCCGCCAATCCGGCTCTTGTGGAACTCATATACTCTATGATACAGAGTTCTCTGTATTTCATTTTGGCGAGGCGAGATCGATGTTCAGATCCCTGATACGTGGCTCCGTGAGCCTCCTGAAATGGGTCCTGTGCGGCATCGGCGTGCTGGCGTTGGTGGTGCTGGCGTTGCTGGCAACGCCGCTGCAGCCCGTGCCGGAACTGCAATCGATCTCGCGGGCGCGAGCCACCGTCGATCTTACCAGCCTGCCTGCGATTGAGCGGTTCCAGGCCCGCGACGGCACATGGCTCGGCTTTCGCCACTATGGCGCGGGTGGCGCGCCGACGGGGCGCGTGGCAGTCGTTATCCATGGCTCCTCCGGGTCCAGCGGCGGCACCATCCACGCGCTGTCGCAGGCACTGGCTGCGCACGGCGTGGAAACCTTTGCGGTCGACATGCGCGGCCACGGCACGTCAGGCACGCGCGGCGATATCGGCTATGTCGGCCAGCTGGAGGACGATCTCGCCGATTTCGTCGCGGTGTTGCGCACAACCGTGCCGTCAGCGCCGCTGACCCTGATCGGCCATTCCGCCGGCGGCGGCTTTTCGATGCGCGTGGCCGGCTCGCCGATTCAAAACCTGTTCGAGCGTTTCGTGCTGCTCGCGCCCTATCTCGGCTACGATGCTCCCTCCACCCGGCCGAGTTCCGGTGGCTGGGCCCGCGCCGATATCCCCCGCATCCTCGGCCTGGAGGCGCTGCGCGCAATCGGCGTCAACTGCTGTGAGGCGCTGCCGGTGCTGGCGCTCGCGGTGCCAGCGAACTCCAAGAAGACGCTGGTGTCGACCTATACCGACCGGTTGATGCGCAACTTTGCGGTGCGGGGCGATTTTCGCCGGGATCTCGCCGCGGCGACGAGACCGCTCACGATCATCTCCGGCGCCGACGACGAATTGATGTTTTCGGACAAATACGCCGAAGCCGTGCGTGGCGCGAAGGTCGCGGTCGACGTCAGGGTGCTCGACGGCATCAACCACATGGGCATCGTCGCCGCGCCGAAGGCGGTATCCATCGTCGCCGAAGATGTTGCCACGCGCGCCATGGCGGGCTCATAGCGGCGATGGGGCGGGGATGGGCAACATGATCGACAGCCGCGAGGCCTCCGAGGCGCTCGCTGAAATCAACGAGATGACGCGCCGCGTCCGGCAATCGCGGATCTACAATCTCGCCAGCCTGATGCTGATCATGTGGGGTGCGCTGGTATTTGCCGGCTATCTCGGCTCGTTTCTGCTGCCGCGCCAGGCCGGCTATTTCTGGGCGGCGCTGAACGCCGCGGGCGTCGCGGGATCGTTTGCGATCAGCGCCTTCGGATATCGCAAGACAGGCATCCGCACCTTCGATTTCAGGATGCTGATCGCGTTCGTGCTGTTCTTCGCCTTTGGTTTCCTCTGCACGAGCGTGCTCGGCCACTTCACGCCGCGCCAGATGGGCACGTTCTGGCCAATTTACTTCATGCTGCTCTACATCATCGCCGGACTCTGGTTCGGACACGCCTTTGTCGTGATCGGCCTTTGCATCAGCGCACTGGCGCTGGTGGGATACTTCCTGGTCGGCGACTGGTTCGACCTGTGGATGGCCTTTGTCGATGGCGGCGGGCTGATGCTCGGCGGCTGGTGGATGCGCCGGAGCTAGCGCCATGGCCGAGATCGACGATATCATCCATCAACCGCTGCGCCTGCGGATCATGGCGGGGCTGAACGCGCTGCCGGTCGGCACCGGGCTGGAATTCCCAAAACTGAAGCAACTCACCGGCGCCACCGACGGCAATCTTGGCGCCCATATCGAGACGCTGGCCAAGGCCGGTTATGTCGCGGTGGAAAAGGCCTTTGTCGGCAAGAAGCCGCAGACCACGGTAACCGCGACTGCGGCCGGCCGCGGCGCCTTCGCCCGCCATGTCGCCACGCTGCAGGAGATTATCGCCGGGTCAAGTGCCAAATAGTCGCCGTCATTCCGGGGCGATGCGGAGCATCGAACCCCGGAATCCCGAGCTGATTTGGGCCAGTGCAAAACAATATCGAGATTCCGGGTTCGTCGCTTCGCGCCGCCCCGGAATGACCGCTGTTGATATCCCCTTGCGGCGAGGGGGAGTTTTGTGCAACCGAGGCCGCATCTAGTCCCTGCATCTGGCTTCAGTCATGAACATTCTCCTGCTCGGTTCCGGCGGCCGCGAACACGCTCTCGCATGGAAGATCGCCGCGTCCCCGCTCCTGACCAAATTGTGGTGTGCGCCGGGCAATGCTGGCATCGCGCGCGAGGCCGAATGCGTCGCGCTCGATATTGGCGACCACGCCGCGGTGATCGATTTCTGCCAACGCAACGCTGTCGATCTTGTCGTGGTCGGCCCGGAGACGCCGCTCGCTGCCGGCATCGTCGACGATCTCGCGAAAGCCGGCATCAAGGCGTTCGGACCAGGCAAGCAGGCGGCGCAGCTCGAGGGATCCAAGGGTTTCACCAAGGCGCTCTGCACCGAGTTCAACATTCCGACCGGCGCGTATGGCCGCTTCACGACGGCTGACGACGCGCGGGCCTATGTGTGCAAGCAGGGCGCGCCGATCGTGGTCAAGGCGGATGGCCTGGCCGCCGGCAAGGGCGTCGTCGTCGCCAAAACGCTTGATGAAGCCGAAGCGGCGATCGCCATGATGTTCGACGGCGCGTTCGGTTCGGCCGGCACTGAAGTCGTGATCGAGGAATTTCTCGCAGGCCGCGAGATCAGCTTCTTTGCGCTATGCGACGGCGAAACCGCGATCCCGCTTGCCTCCGCGCAGGACCACAAGCGCGTGTTCGATCATGATGAGGGCCCGAATACGGGCGGCATGGGCGCCTATTCGCCGACGCCGTTCGTGACGCCTGAGGTGCACGAGCAGATCATGTCGCGGATCATCCTGCCGACCGTCGCGGGCATGAAGAAGCGCGGCACGCCGTTTCGCGGCGTGCTCTACGCCGGCGTGATGCTGACGGAGCAGGGGCCAAAGCTGTTCGAGTACAATGTTCGCTTCGGCGATCCCGAATGCCAGGTGCTGATGCTGCGGATGATGTCCGACATCGTGCCGGCGTTTCTGGCGGCCTGTGACGGAGAACTGAAACATTTCGACCTGCGTTGGTATCAGGAGCCCGCGCTGACCGTGGTGATGGCGGCGAAGGGCTATCCCGGCGATTACCAGAAGGGCACGCGCATCGACGGCCTCGAGGACGCCGCCAAGATCGAGGGCGTCGAAATCTTTCATGCCGGCACGGTGGCAAAGGACGGTGCCATCCTCGCCAATGGCGGCCGCGTGCTGAACGTGTGCGCAATGGGCAAAACCGTGCTGGAGGCACAGCAGCGTGCCTACCAGGCCGTCGATCGCATCAAATGGCCCGACGGTTTCTGCCGCCATGACATTGCCTGGCAGGCGGTGGAGAGCGAGCGGGCGCAGTAGGTCCAACCCGTCATTCCGGACGGCGCGCCACGCGCGTCGATCCGGAATCTCGCAGTTGGTTGGCGCCTGTGGCCCTTACCACTGGATTCTCAGGTGCGCAATTGCGCACCGTAGTTCGGCGCTGCGCGCCGCCCCGGAATGACGACTTAAGCTACCGCAAATTCCGCCAGCCTCGCTGCAGACTGCCAGTCAAGCCAGCGCACCCCTCAAAGCATGCTGCCGACGGCCTTCGTCATCTCGGCTGCAGAAAAGGCACGTAGCGATTCGGAGCGAACATTGCCGAGCGCACCGAGGCTCAGCGTGAGCGACATGAAGGATGATTCATCCGGCGCATCGAGGATGGTCACAATGTCATATCGCCCCTGCGTCCAGAAGATTTCTCTCACTGTCACTCCGAACGTCTTCGCCATTGCCTTGAAGGCTTCCGCTCGCTTCGGCGACTCCTTGGCGTTTCGGATTCCCTGATCCGTGAAATTCCCCAGCACCACATAGGTTGCCATGGCCGTTCTCCCGGTTAGGACCCTACACAACGGGATGAGGTTGCCACAGCGCCTGCGGCACTGCCACCGATCGGAAAGGTCAGCGGGCGTGACTTATCCTGTGCCGAAGATGCTTTCCTCCGTCATTGCCTGCGACAAATGCGAAGCGTTTACGCAAGGGAGCGAAGCGACCGAAGCAATCCAATCCGTTATCTGGAACTATGGATTGCTTCACTTCGCTCGCGATGACGACTACAGCAAATCCCCGCCCACGGCGCTTGCCGTCGTGCCATGCTCGCGGAACGCCTTGATGACATTCTTGCCGATCTTCCACTTGTGCACTTCGTCCGGACCATCGACCAGCCGCTGCGCGCGCACCTGGGTGTACCATTTGGCGAGCGGCGTATCCTGGCTGAAGCCGAGCGCGCCGTGGAGCTGGATCGCGGTGTCGATCACCTTGTGCACCATATGCGCATGGAAGATTTTTGCGATCGAGTTCTCCTGCCGGATATCGAGGCCCTTTTCCGCCTTGTAGGCGATGTGCAGCAGCATCAGGCGGCCGATATAGAGTTGCTCGGCGCAGTTGGCGAGCATGAACTGCACCGCTTGGCGGTCGGACAGCAACTGGCCGAAGGTCGAGCGCTTGGTGATGTGGGCGACCGCCATGTCGAGCGCGCGTTGCGCCTTGGCGACGTTGTGCATGCCATGGCGCAGGCGGCCATAGGCGAGGCGGTGCTGTCCCATGGCAAAGCCGTTGCCTTCGCCGCCGACCAGATTGTCCGCCGGCACCTTCAGGTCCCTGATCTCGATTTCGGAGTGGCCGCCGTGGATCACATCGTCATGCGGTCCCTCGATCGCCATGTTGGCGACATTGCGCTTGATCTTGTAACCAGGGTTCGGCAGTTCGACGAGGAAGGTTGAATACTGCTTCTGCCGCGGCGCGTTCGGATCGGTCTTGGCCATCACCAGCGCCATGTCGGCGACGCTGGCGGAGGAGGAAAACCACTTCTCGCCGTTCAGAACGTAATTCTCGTTGCCGTCCTTTACCGCCGTGGTCTGCATGCCGGTGGCGTCGGCGCCGGCGGCCTTTTCCGTCATCGAGAAGCAGATGCGCTTGTCGCCGTTGAGCAGGGGTTTGAGGAACTTTTCTTTCTGATATTCCGTGCCGTGGGCGAGGATCGTCATCATCGAGGCATCGTCGGGGCCCTGCGTGTTCATCGACAGCGCCCCGAGCATGCTCTCACCGAGCTCCATCTGCACCAGTGCGTTCGCCAGCGGACCCAGGCCCATGCCGCCATATTCCTTCGGCACCCAAGGGCACCACAGGCCGCGCGCGCGGGCCTTGGCCCGTAGCGGGCCGAGCACCTCGGCGAGCGGCTTGGTATCGAGTTCCTTTTCCGCGGGGATGCACTCGTCATGCACCCATTGGCGGACTTTTTCGCGGATCGCCTTGGCCTCAGACGGGATTTCGAAATCGATCGACATCGGTGGTCTCCTCGCGTCTTGTTGCTCTTGGTCGGGCTTCGCGGATGGCATAAACCTGCGGTCTGCCAGCGGCAACACAAACAAAGTTTGAAGCAAGCGCCGTGGCCCAGGAAGGAGCGCCCATGCCCGATCTTGCCGATCTGTTTCCCGGATACGCTTCCGAATGGATCAACACCTCGTCGGGCCGCATCTTTGCCCGCGTCGGCGGCAAGGGGCCGCCGCTGTTGCTGCTGCACGGCTTTTCGTCGACGCATGTGATGTGGCACCAGGTGGCGCCGCAACTGGCCGACAGGTTCACGCTGATCATCGCCGACCTGCCGGGCTATGGCTGGTCGGACATGCCTGATAGCGACGACAACCATACGCCCTACACCAAGCGCGCGATGGCGAAAGCGATGGTAGAGGCGATGGAGCAGCTCGGCCATGTGCATTTCGCACTCGCCGGTCACGACCGCGGCGGGCGGGTGTCGTATCGGCTGGCGCTCGATCATCCCGGCCGGCTGTCGAAACTCGCGGTGCTCGATATCGCGCCGACCTATGATTACTGGGAGAAGCTGAACCGGCTCTCCGCGCTGAAGATCTACCATTGGGCGTTTCTGGCGCAGCCATACCCGCTGCCGGAGACGCTGATCTCGGGCCATGGAGAGTATTTCCTTAAAGAGAAGATGGCGAGCCAGACCAAAAGCAAGACGCTCGACGCCATCGACCCGCGCGCGCTGCAACATTACCTCACACCATTCCGCGATCCGTCCCGCGTGCACGCGATGTGCGAGGACTATCGCGCCGGCGCCTATGCCGACTACGAGATCGACAAGAAAGATTTCGATGCGGGCAAGAAGATCACGGTCCCGATGCTGGCGCTGTGGGGCGACGCCGGGGTTGCGTCTGCGGCAACGACGCCGCTCGATACGTGGCAGAAATGGGCGACCAATGTAAGCGGTGCGCCGGTGGACTCCGGACATTTTTTGCCCGAAGAGAATCCGGATGTGACGGCGAAGTTGTTGCGCGAGTTTTTCCTGGCGCCTTAACCAGCACACCGCTCGTCATACCCGCGAAGGCGGGTATCCAGTACGCCGCGGCCCCTCGATTGATCACGACTGTCTCTGGAATACTGGATCATCCGCTTTCGCGGATGATGACAGCGGTGTGTGAGGCGCGTGGGCCTACCTTCTCACCTTGAAAAACTCCTTGAGCAGCGTCGCCGCCTCGGTCTCGCCTACCGCCGAATAAACCTCCGGCACGTGGTGGCAGGTCGGCTGTGCAAAGAACCGTACGCCGGAATCCACCGCGCCGCCCTTGGGATCGGCGGCGCCGTAATAGAGCCGCCGGATCCGGGCGAACGAGATCGCGCCCGCGCACATCGTGCAGGGCTCCAGGGTGACGTAGAGGTCGCAATCGACCAGTCGCTCGGTCCCGATGGCCTCGGCCGCCTGCCGGATCGCGAGAATCTCGGCGTGTGCCGTCGGATCGCGGTCGGTCAGTGTCCGGTTGCCGGCCGTGGCAATCACCTCGTAACCCCTGACGATTACGCATCCGATCGGAACTTCACCGGCTTTTCCGGCGTTTTCGGCGGTTTTCAGCGCCAAATCCATGAAAGAAGGGGCAGTCATGCCTCGTATCATCGGAAGAAACCTGCTACTAGCTGCGCCTTCAGCAAACGTGGATGCCGGTTTTGCGTGAGAATGCGCCTTGAGCGAAGCGCGCGCGCGTTACCGCTTTGACAGCCCATCCGCATCGGCCTGATAGCCAATTCATCTGTACCCGAGAGACCATTCATGCCCCGCGACAACGACAAAAACAACGATTCCCGCGGCCGGCGGGACCGTCCCGGCGACGGCAAGAGCCGCGCCGACGGAGGCAAGGGCCGCTCGGGGGCGGCGAGGGGACCTGAGAAGAAATTCGCCAAGCGTGGATTTGCAGGCAAGGACGACGGCGAGCGGCGTCCCTATGCCGGGAAATCCGACGGCGCAAAATCATTTGGCAAGAAGCCTTATTCCGGCGGTGGAAAACCTTATGCCGGCAAGCGCGATGGCGATGATCGTCCGCCGCGCCGGGATTTTGGCGACGCGCCGCGCCCGCGCGGCGATCGGTCGTTTACCCGGGATCGCAAGAGCGACACCGGGGATCGCAATCGTGACACCGGGGATCGTCCGCGCGGCGATAGGCCATTTGCTGGCCGTCCGTCACGCGGTGACGACGGTGAAAAGCGTTCATTCAAGCCGCGCGAAGATCGTGGTGGCGACAAGCGTCCGTACACGCCGCGCGGCGACCGGCCGAATTTTAATCGCGACGACCGCCCCCCGCGCCGGGATCGCAAGGGCGACCCTGGGGATCGCGATGATGCGCGTCCGGCTGGACGTTTCTCCGATCGGAAATTTGGCGACAAGAAGCCCTATACGCCGCGCGAAGGTGGCGAGAAACGGCCCTACACGCCGCGTGGCGAAGGTTTTCGTAAAGACGGCGACCGTCCGCGTGGCGATCGGCCCTTCAATGCCCGGCCGTCGCGAGATGGCGATCGTCCACGCGGCGATCGGCCTGAGAGAAAATTTAGCGGTGACAAGAAGTTCTCGCGCGGCGCGCCCGACCGCGGCCCGCGCAAGAATTTTGGCACCGACCGCGGCGATTCGAAGCCGTGGCAGAAGCGTGAGGATCGCGGCGAGCGTGACTCCCGTCCCGCCCGTGACGGCGCACGCAATTTCGACAAGCCGCGCTTTGCGCGCGACGACCGCGGCGGCGAGGAGCGTCCGCGCTTTTCGCGTTCGCGCGAGGATCGACCGAAATTCGATCGTCCCCGGGAGAGGCCGGCCGGCCGCACCGATTGGCAGGAGCATCCGCGCAGCGAAGGCGATCGTCCCCGCCGCGACAATGAAGACGACAGCAAGATCTTTGCAAAGCGCCCCGCCTTTGGCGGCCGCGGCGCCTACCGCGAGCGCACGCCTGATTTCGACAAGCGCGCAGCCCGTCCCGAGCCGAAGCCGAAAAAGGCCGGCGAGCGCATCGCCAAGGTGGTGGCCCGTGCGGGTCTCGCCTCGCGCCGCGATGCCGAGGAGTGGATTACGCAGGGCCGCGTCACGGTCAACGGCCGTGTGATCAACTCGCCCGCGCTCGACGTCACCGCCAACGACACCATCGCCGTCGATGGCAAGGTGTTGCCGCCGCGCGAGCGGACGCGGCTGTTCATGTATCACAAGCCGCGCGGCCTGATGACCACCCACGCTGATCCCGAGGGGCGGCCGACCGTGTTCGACAATCTGCCGGAAGGCCTGCCGCGGCTGATCTCGATCGGCCGGCTCGACTTCAACACCGAAGGCCTTCTGCTGCTGACCAATGACGGTGGTCTGGCGCGCGCGCTCGAACTGCCCGACACCGGCTGGCTTCGGCGCTATCGCGTCCGCGCCCATGGCGAGGTCACGCAGGCGCAGCTCGATGAACTGAAGAAGGGCGTCGAGGTCGACGGCGTCAAATACGGCTCGATCGACGCGACGCTGGAGCGCGACCAGGGCGCCAATGTCTGGCTGGTGTTTGCGATCCGCGAAGGCAAGAACCGTGAGGTCCGCAACGTCATGGCGCATCTCGGCCTCGAGGTGAACCGGCTGATCCGCGTCTCCTACGGGCCGTTCCAGCTCGGCGAACTCAGCGAGGGCACGGTCGAGGAGGTCAAGACCCGCGTGCTGCGCGAGCAACTCGGCGAGAAGATCGCAAGCCTTGCCGGTGCCGATTTCAACCGGCCGATGCCGGGCGAAAGGTCCGACGACGAAGAGGCCGAAGCGCCGCGCGGCAAGAAGCCGTTCAAGCCGGCGGGAAAAAGCGCGCTGATCGCCGATCGCAAGGGCCGCCGCGTGCTGGTGCAGCGCACCGGCAGCGAGGAGGCCCGAGCCCGCAACGAGGACGAGGCCAACGGCTACGGCCCGCCGCGCCGCCCCAAGCGCGGCTATCACGGCAAGCGCGACCTGACGCCACGGGACGAGTAGAGGCGCAATGCGTGTCGTCGGCGGACGATTGAAGGGCCGTAACTTGGCCTCGCCTTCCTCGCAAGCGATCCGCCCGACGGCGGACCGCCTGCGCGAGTCCGTATTCAACATTTTGGTCCACGCCTACGACGACCCGATCGAAGACGCGCGCGTGCTGGATCTGTTTGCCGGCACCGGCGCGCTCGGCATCGAGGCAGTATCGCGCGGCGCGAGCTTCACGCTGTTCGTCGACAACGGGGCCGAGGCCCGCGCGCTGTTGCGCAACAATGTCGAGGCGCTGGGCCTGGGCGGCGTGACAAAAGTCTATCGCCGCGACGCCACCAATCTCGGCCCGGCGCATCCAATGGAACCGTTCTCGCTGGCCTTCCTCGATCCGCCCTATGGCAAGGGTCTTGCGGAGAAGGCGCTGGCTTCGCTGCGCGATGGCGGCTGGCTGACGCCGGGCGCGCTGCTGGTGGTGGAGGAAGCGAAGGCTGCGGCGTTTGCGGCACCCGATGGTTTCGAGGAGCTGGAGCGGCGGGCATATGACGATACGGAGTTTGTGTTTTTGCGGAGCAGGTGACCGCGCTGCTTTCCGCAACCACAACTGTCGTCGCCCGGCTTGACCGGCGATCCAGTACGCCGCGGCCTATCGGCTCAAATGCTCGCGTCTCTGGAATACTGGATCACCCGCTTTCGCGGGTGATGACAGATGAGTGCGCAGAATCGACTACCGTCGCCCGAACAGCTTCTCGATATCGCTCAGCTTCAACTCCACATAGGTCGGCCGGCCGTGGTTGCACTGGCCGGAATTCGGCGTGTCTTCCATTTCGCGCAACAGCGCGTTCATCTCTTCCGGCTTGAGGCGTCTCCCGGCGCGGACGGAGCCGTGGCAGGCCATGGTGGCCGCGACGTGCATCAGGCGGCGCTCCAGCGGCAGCGCCTCGTCCCATTCGGCCATGTGCTCGGCGAGATCGCGCAGCAGCGCCGCCGCATTGGCCTTGCCGAGCAGCGACGGTGTTTCGCGCACCGCGACCGCGCCGGGGCCGAAGGATTCGATTGCAAGCCCGAACGACGCCAGTTCGTCGGCACGCGCGAGCAGCTTCTCGACGGTGGCTTCATCCAGCTCGACGATCTCGGGGATCAGCAATATCTGCCGCTGCACACCATTCTTGGCCAGCGACGCTTTCAGTTTCTCATAGACGATGCGCTCATGCGCGGCATGCTGGTCCACCACGATCAGGCCATCGCGGGTCTGCGAGACGATGTAGGTTTCGTGGATCTGCGTCCGCGCCGCGCCCAGCGGGCGGTCGAGCAGGTCGGCGGAGGGCTGCGCCTCGAAGCGCACGTCGGCGGTCGGCGTGCCGACATCGAAGGCGGCTTGCCCCGCTTCGGCGAGCGCAGATGCCATCGCGCCTCCGAATGAAGGCGCGGGGTTGACCGGATAGGCCGGCGAACTCCGCCAGTCCCAGTTGCTCGGACGTGGCGCAAAGGAGGGGCGGAACGCCGATAGCGCCGCGCCGTCGGTATTGGCGGCGGTGCGCCTGCCTTCGCGGGCGAGACCGTCTTTCAGCGCATGCACGATCAGCGCGCGGACGAGGCCGGCGTTGCGGAAGCGTACCTCGGTCTTGGCCGGATGCACGTTGGCGTCGACCTCCTGCGGCTCCAGCGTCACGAACAGCGCCACGACAGGATGACGGTCGCGCGGCAGGTAGTCCGAATAGGCCGCGCGCACCGCACCGAGGATGAGCTTGTCGCGGACCGGGCGGCCGTTGACGAACAGATATTGCCCGAGCGCGTTGGCCCGCGTCAGCGAGGGGGCTGCGGCAAAGCCCTCGACCACAACGCCCTCGCGCTCGGCGCGCACTTCGATCGCGCTTGAACGGAAATCGTGGCCCAGGATATCGCCAAGCCGCGTCAGCCGGCCGGCGGCGCCCGGCAGCGCCGCGGCCCAGGTCACCGGGGCGCGTTCCTCGCCGGCGAGCGTGAAAGCGATATCGGGCCGCGCCATCGCCAGCCGCCGCACCACTTCGCGGATTGCTTCGGCCTCGGTGCGGTCGGTCTTGAGGAATTTCAGTCGCGCCGGCGTCGCGAAAAAGAGATCGCTGACCTCGACGCGGGTGCCATGCGACAGCGCCGCGGGCATGATGTCGGATTTCGCGCCGCCTTCGACCGACAGCGACCAGGCGTGCGGCTCGGTGGCATGCCGCGTGGTGATGCCAAGCCTCGCAACCGCGCCGATCGAGGGCAGCGCCTCGCCGCGGAACCCGAGCGTGCGAATGCGCAACAGATCCTCGTCGTCGAGCTTGGAGGTGGCGTGGCGGTCGACCGCGAGCGCGAGATCGGCATGGGTCATGCCGCTGCCGTCGTCGGTGATGCCGATCCGCCGCCTGCCGCCGCCATCGGTGAAAATGTCGACCCGGCTGGCGCCGGCATCGATGGCGTTTTCGACCAGTTCCTTGACCACGCTCGCGGGACGTTCGACCACCTCGCCGGCGGCGATGCGGTTGACGACCTGTTCGGGGAGCTGGCGGACGGGCATGGGGCGGGGGCTGATGCGTCGATTCGAGGCTGAACCACCATTGTAGGCGCTAGGGGCGGCAAATGCATGGGAAGAAGCCGAAGCCATGCCCGGCTGGGGATGAAATAAGACTATCGCCTTGAAGATGCTCAGGTTCGTTCTCGGCGGGCCGCCGGGACCAGAGATTGGACTTGGGATTGTGAGGTCGCTTTCGTCGGTATATCGTTTAGAAAAATTATAATCTGACGGGAGGGACGCCATGTGCCATCTGTTCGCGCACCAGCCTCAACGCGACTATGAATCGCAGACCCGATCGCTGCGGATGGGCGGCCATTCCACCTCGATCCGGCTGGAAATGTCGTTCTGGGACACGCTGGAGGAGATCGCGGCGAAGGAGGGGATGAGCCTCGCGAAGTTCCTTACCACGCTGCACGACGAGGTCCTCGACCACCACGGCGAGGTCAAGAATTTTGCCTCGCTGTTGCGCTGCTCGTGCCTGATCTATCGCGCCAAGAGTGCGGTTCCCGTTCCGGAATTTCGCGGCGGTGCCGCCGCCATCCTCGACGCGGCCGAATAGGTTTCCATCGATCAGAAAATCCAAAGCGGCTCGACCCGTTCGGATCGGGCCGCTTCCATTTGTGGGAACTAGGTAGCGCCGTCGATAGGTGGTGCTCTACAGGTCGGTAACCCGGCCCCGCCAATTCGTACGCGGGACGTCGGTCTACCGATGTAAAGCGGTTGCGCCAACAAGATACGAAAATGACCTAGAGAGATCTCAGGCAATTTCAGCTAGTAGTTGGAATGATAAGAACGCCGGTCGGCTGTGTAATAAAATCCTGCAGACCATTCGGGATCTCGGACCTTGTCGCGAGTGAACGCAAAGTAAGCTGTCGTCCGTGAAGAACCATCCAAGCGGTTGATCAAGAATCGATTTTCCGGGCGAGATTGGCTTTGAGATTGCAAGCTTTGGGGCTTTGACTGCCCAAAAGCTTGCAATTTCATTTTTGAGGATTCCGTCGAATCGCGAGCCGTGATTCCGTCATCGCATCGGAGGGAGCGATGCGACCAAGGGAACGACGAGAGACGGGACAAGCCGATCTTCTGCGCTCGCGGCTGGACGCGATCATCGACATGGGCCACCCGCTGGTGAAGCTGGCACAGACGATCGACTGGTCGTTCCTGGAGCAGCGGTTCGGGGCGGTCTATGAGGACAAGCCGGGCCGGCCGCCATTACCGACCCGCCTGATGGCGGGACTCGCGATCCTCAAGCACACCTACGACCTCTCTGATGAGGTGTTGTGCGAGCGCTGGGTGGAGAACCCCTATTACCAGTTCTTCTGCGGCGAGGAGTTCTTCCAGCACCGGTTGGTGTTCGATCGCTCTTCGCTGACGCGCTGGCGACAGCGGATGGGCGAGGAGAAGTTGCAGGCCTTGCTGCAGGAGAGCCTTGCGGTGGCCAGCAAGACCGAGGCGATCAAACCGGCCGATCTTAATCGGGTCATCATTGATACGACGGTGCAGCCCAAGAACGTGATGTTCCCGACCGATGCCAGGCTGCTGAACCGCGCCCGCGAGATCCTGGTCCGGCTGGCGAAGCGATATGGTGTCAAGCTGCGCCAGTCCTATGCCAGGGTGGGCAAGTTCGCGCTGATCAAGCACCAGCGTTATGCCCACGCCAAGCAGTTCAAGCGCGCCAACAGAGCCTTGAAGAAGCTCAAAATCTATCTCGGCCGCATCATCCGCGACATAGGCCGCAAACTCGGCGGCAACGCCGACTTGCTCGGGGGGGTCGTGTTGGAGCGCATGCTGGCGCGGGCGCGACAAGTGCTCGAGCAGAAGCAGCGCCAGCGTGGCCCGAAGCTCTACTCGCTGCACGCGCCGGAGGTGGAATGCATCGGCAAGGGCAAGGCGCACCGGCCTTACGAGTTCGGCGTCAAGGTCTCGGTCGCCACTACGCTGGCGCACGCCAAGGGCGGGCAGTTCGTGAGCCATGTGAAGGCGCTGCCCGGCAACCCCTATGACGGCCACACACTTGCAACCGTCATCCCCGAGATGGAGGCGCTGATCGGCAACACCATCGAGCGCGCGCTCCTCGACAAGGGCTATCGCGGCCACAACGCTCCGCCCGATTACAAGTTCAGGGTGTTCATCTCAGGACAGAAGCGGCGGGTGACGCCACAGATCAAGCGCCAGCTGCGACGGCGTTCCGCCGTCGAGCCGGTCATCGGCCACCTCAAATCCGAGCACCGCATGGGCCGCAACTACCTCTGGCATCGTGAAGGCGACGCCATCAACGCCGTCCTCGCCGCCGTCGGCTATAACTTCCGCCGCCTGATCTGCTGGCTCAGGCTCTTGTTGTGGCAAATCATCGCCACCTTCCCCGGGTCAATCCAGCCTGAAAATCCAGGATTCTTCACGGCCGACTAAGCTGCTGTGCTGAAAAGCGCGGTCGAACAGAGGTATCGAAAATTCCCTTCCTTGCAGCAGATCGTTCCTCAGCCAGCAGATCAAGCCACTTCAGGAAGAACGCCAGAATAAATTTCCCACGATGTCGTGAGTGAGGGTCTAACTCCTCGAATTCGATATCAATATTCGTCGTCTCCCCGGTATCGGGTTCGCGTTCGAGCGGGATCAAAATCTTAAGACTGTCAGAATCCGTAATGGCTCTAGCCGACTCAAGCTCGGCGACGACATATTTCGCGATTCGATTTTCAATTCCGCTGCCCTTCAATCCGATTGAGAGGCGACGCGCATGGAAAACGCGCCTGTTGGCGGGCGACATGGCTGCAAAAAAGCTTTCCATGGCAGCATGAAAGAGGGAAAGGGCACGATCAATCGGCTCTCCTGCGCACTTTAATTCATCGACTAGAATGCTCTCAAGAACGCGTTCTGAGGCGAGGTAATTCTCGATAGAATACATCTCGGTCAGGAATAGATCTGGTCCTGTTGCGTATCCCTTCAGATCATCAAAGTCGCGGTCGAGAAAGAAGTAAATACCTAAACGAAGGTAGGTTTCGTGAGGCCGAACGTTACTTCTGAACAGAAGTATCTGATCTTTTCCGTTCGCTGGCAGCGGCTCAAAGGCAGTTGAGTCGTTGCACCGTCCAACCCAAACACTGTAAGGACCGACATCATCGAGTCCTTCAAATACAAAGATGGGCCTTACGCTCTCGCGAGACCGCACGCTGATTATTCGTGCCTTTAGTACACCCTAGGTCTAATCCGGCACCCTCTTGAGAGCGGCATCGCCTGAAATAACGAGAAAAAGGAACAAGCCGCGCTCTCACTCCGTCCGATAGGCGGGAAAGATGCGCCTCAGACACCAGACAGCTAGGGCCACGGCCCAAGCAAGATCGAAAATAGCGAACGGCAAGAAGCTTTTCGAGCACGTGCCTACCGGCGGACGCTCCGAACGCCGATTCCGGGACCTGCTTGAGGCCTACGCGAATCAGTTCGAGATCGCCACTGAGGCAGACAAGGCGTTAGATCTCCTTGCGCTGCATCGCGCCGGCGATGTGGTCGGCCTGCCGGATCGCCAGCGAGACGATCGTCAGCGTCGGATTGCAGGCCGCACCGCTGGTGAACTGGCTGCCGTCGGAGATGAACAGGTTCTTGACGTCGTGGGCCTGGCCGAACTTGTTCACCACGCCATCCCTGGGCTTTTCGCTCATCCGGTTGGTGCCGAGGTTATGCGTGCTCGGGTAGGGCGGCGTCGGATAGGTAACGGTGGCGCCGACGGCCTCGTAGACCGCGGCACCCTGCTTGTAGGCGTGATCGCGCATCGCGACGTCGTTGGGGTGATCGTCGAAATGCACGCTCGCCACCGGCATGCCGAACTTGTCCTTGGCTTTCGGATCCAGCGTGATGCGGTTGGTTTCCTGCGGCATGTCCTCGCCGACCAGCCACATGCCGGCCATGCGCGGATAGGATTCCATCGCTGACGTGAAGGAGCGTCCCCACCCGCCGGGGTTCAGGAACGCCGCCATGAAGGGCACGCCGATCGACAGCGTCTCCATCTCGTAGCCGCCGACGAAGCCGCGTTTGGGGTCGTTCTTCGCTTCGTCGCGGATGATGCCGGCCATGGTGGTGCCGCGGTACATGTGCACCGACTTCTCGAACACCGCGTACACGCTGCCGGTCATGTGCCGCATGTAGTTGCGGCCGACCTGCCCGGACGCGTTGGCAAGGCCGTCGGGGAACATGGTCGAAGCGCTGTTGAGCAATAGCCGCGGGCTCTCGATCGAGTTGCCCGCGACCGCCACCACGCGCGCCTTCTGGCGCTGCATCGCGCCGCTCTGGTCGGCATAGACCACGCCCGTCACCTTGCCGGACGCGTCGTGCTCGATCTTGATCGCCATGCTGTTGGGGCGTACCTCGAGATTGCCGGTCGCCTCGCCTTTGGGGATCTCGGTATAAAGCGTCGACCATTTCGCGCCCGACTTGCAGCCCTGGAAGCAGAAGCCGATCTGCTGGCAGGCGCCGCGCCCGTCACGTGGCGCGCTGTTGATCGCCATGTTGCCGGTGTGCACCTCCTTGTAGCCGAGCTTCTTCGCACCGGATTCCATCACCTTGAAATTGTTGTTGCCGGGCAGTCCCGCAATGCCGTTGGTGCGGGTGACGCCCATCTTGTCCTCGGCCTTGGCGTACCACGGCTCCATCTCGGCGAGCGTGATCGGCCAATCCAGCAGATTGGCGCCCGGGATGTTGCCGTAGGTGCTCTTGTCCTTGAACTCGTGCTCGTCGAAGCGCAGCGAGGCGCCGGCCCAGTGCGTGGTCGAACCGCCGACCGCCTTCACGATCCACGCCGGAAGGTTCGGAAAATCTTTTGCGACCCGCCAGCTTCCCGATGTGGTGCGCATGTCGGACCAGGCGAGCTGGGTAAAGCTCTCCCATTCATCGTTGACGAAGTCCTGCAGCTCGATGCGCGAACCGGCTTCAAGGATCACGACCTTGACGCCCTTTTGCGCAAGCTCATTGCCGAGCGTTCCGCCGCCCGCGCCGGAGCCAACGATCACGACCACGCCGCTGTCATTCAGATCGAATTTTGCCATGTGGGTTTCCTCCCTGAGGGTTCGTTGCCGGTGGCGCTTTACGCCTTCGGGAGCCAATCGATGTCGGCGAAGCCGCGCTTGATGTAGCCGCCGTGTTCGGCGGAGGAGCCCTCGTAGCCGAATTTCGGCCAGAGCTCTTTCTGGTTATAGAGGGAGACGACGAGGTCACCGCGAACCTTCTGGAAGAAGGCGGTCTGCTCGATGCGCTGCAGCAACGCCACGCGATCATTTTCCCACGCCACCTGGGCGTAAGGCATCTTGTGGCGGTCATTGGCTTCCTGATCCAGACGCGCGACGCCGTCATTGATCAGCGCCTTGGTGGCAGGATCTTTCGCCGCTTTGCCGTCCCACGGCTTGATTGCGGTAATGTAGTAGCTGTCGCCCAGGAAGTCGTGCGGATAGATATCGCGCGCGACCTTCACCAGCGTCTTGAGCGTCGCCGGCGTCAGCGTGGTGGCGTCGTCGGCCCATGCGTCGCTGACAGTAAGGCCCGCACTTGTCGCGATCGCGACGGTCGGCACGGCCGTGGCTGCGCCCTTCAGGAAGACGCGGCGATCATATTTGCTTCGACGATCGACTTCTCTCATTTGTGTCCTCCATTAGATGCTTGTTGATTGCGATTAACCGAAGCGGCCACCTCGTTGAATCACTTCGATCTTGTAGCCGTCGGGGTCGGAGACGAAGAAGAAGCGCGCGAGCGTCCTGCCGTCATGCTTGAAGTCGCGCAGCGGCCCGGGCGCGAGATCTTCGCGCGAAAATCTCGCGTGTTCGGCGTCGACATCATCGACAACGACGGCAAGATGGCCGTAGCCGTCACCCAGCGCGTAGGGCTCCTTGCGATCGAAATTGACGGTCAGTTCGACCTCGAACGGCGAGGAGGGATGACGCAGATAGATCAGCGCGAAATCCGCAAACTTGAGATGGTCGGCGACCTCGAGCCCGAAGGCGCGTGCGTAGAAGTCCAGCGATTTCGCCGCGTCGAATATGCGGACCATTGAGTGAACGGGCTTTGCCATTCAGTTCAGCTCCTTCAGATAGGCGATGATGGCGGCGCGGGTCTCCGGCTTGGACTGGCGGTAGGCCATGATGGAGCCTGGAACCATCGCCTGCGGATTGGCGAGATAGGCATCAAGCCTGGTGTCGTCCCAGACGAAGTCGGCCTTGGCGAAGCCGGCGGAGTAGTGGAAGCCGTCCGCCTTGCCCGCCGTCCTGCCGACGATCTTGAACAGCGACGGACCCTGGCGGGCCGGGTCGGATGTATTGGTGGTATGGCAGGTCGCGCATTGCTGCTTGAACAGCGTCGCACCGTCAGGTGGCTTGGCGGCCGGCAGCGGTATCTGCGCGCCGGCCATCGTCACGAAAGGCAGCGCGGCGCAAAATCCCAGCCCGATCGCCCATATCGTGCGCAGCTTCGTCATGTGCTTCACCGTTGACGTGCGCAGACTGTAAGTCGCGGAAAATAGGCGGTGGTAGTAGCGGGCTGTTTCACGACAGAACAAAAGTGGCCGGAACGGGCTCCCAATCTTCACATCGCATGTGCGAAGTTCCACTCGCCGCATATGCGGTCGGTCCGTGGCCAAGCATTCGCAAAATGACCCCGAAATCCCTGCACGATCACCACATCGCGCGGGTTGCATGGCGAATGCGCCGTCCGCCCCACGCGTGATCCGGCGATGAGCATGTTCGGTGCGAACGGCGCGTGAAGCCGAACCGCTCATCGTCAACCAAACCTGGAGACATGGATGAAACTAGTGAAAACCTCGGCGATTGCCGTTGCAATCTCGGCCCTGCTCGCCGGTCCTGTTCTGGCGCAAGGCGCCTCGCCCGATGCGAAGGTCCGTGGCAGCGCGCAGGGCAAAACCCAGATGCAAAGCGGGGCATCCGGCAGCGCCGACGAGGATGTCGACGCGGGCGGCGCCGGCCGCAAGGCTGGCGCGACCGCGAAGACCGGCACGAAGGGCACCGTGGGAGCCGGCAGCGGAAAGGTCACCGGTGGGGCGATGGCTCCAGCAACGGGCCGGTAAACCATCACGAGAGGAAACCCGCGCCCTCCGCGGGGTTGCTCGCCAAAACAGAAACTCCGGCCGCGCCACGGCCGGAGTTTTTTGCGTTTGGGGCGGCGGCTCGCGAACCGAAAGCGTGGCCGGGTGGCTCTATTCGATGAGAACGTTTGAAGGTTCTCTCGCTGAAACAAAAGGAGCTGTTATGTTTTATCGCAAGAATTTGCCGAGCTGGGAGCGGGTCATGCGATCGGCCGGAGGTGTCGTGATGATTGCATACGGACTACTCGGTATGCCGGAGACGATTGGCGGCTATGTGGTCGCGGCCACCGGTGTGACTGCCATCATGACGGGATTTTTCGGCTTTTGCCCGATGTGCGCCATGATAGGCCGGAGGCTGCCTTCTTCATGAGGCAGGCCACGCCATGACCGTGTTGGCTCGAGCAAGCCGTTGCGATGCTTCCCTGATCGAGGCGGCCCGCGGCGGGGACGCCGACGCGCTAGGGTCGCTGATCGCTGCCGCCCAGCCCGACATCCGCCGCTATGCCGCGCGCAACTGCCGCGCGGCCGACATCGACGACGCCGTGCAGGAAACGCTGCTCTTGCTGTACCGGCGGGTCGGAACATTGCGCGCCGTGACGTCGTTCTCGGCGTGGCTGTTCGCGGTCGCCCGCCGCGCCTGCCTGCGCCTGCTGCGTCGGTCGGCGGGAATAGCTGAGGCTCCGGCTGACGACGTGGAAATGCGTTTGTCGCATCTCGCGCCCGAGGACATTCGCATCGATCTTTGCCGCGCCATCCAGTCCTTGCCCGACCATTATCGCGAGGTGATCCTGCTGCGCGATATCGAGGAACTGTCGATCGACGAGATCGCCGGTGTCCTCGCCCTGACGCGCGAAAGCGTCAAGGCCCGCATTCACCGCGCGCGATTGATGATCCGGGAGTATCTGGTGCGGGATTGAGCGGAGCTCAATCGTCGAAGCGTGCGGTGTTGCGCTTCGCCTTGATGTCGCTGCGGCGCTTCTTGCCTTCCAGCCTTCGCTGCTTCGAGCCGAAGGTCGGCTTGGTGGCGCGCCGCGGGATCGGCCTTACCATGGCTTCGCGCAGCATTTCGAGCAGGCGGTCGATGGCGTCGGCGCGGTTGCGTTCCTGGGTGCGGAAGCGCTGGGCGTGGATCACGATCACGCCCTCCTTGGTCATGCGCTGGCCGGCAATCCGGTTCAGCCGCAGGGCTGCGTCCTCCGGCAGCGTGATCTTCCGCGTATCGAAGCGGAGCTGCGCGGCAGTCGCGAGCTTGTTGACGTTCTGCCCACCCGGGCCGGAGGCGCGGACGAAGCCGATCTCGATATCGTTCTCGTCGATCGTGAGGTCGCGGGAAACCCGCAGCATGGCGTTCACCGGTAGTCGTCATGCCCGGGCAGAAGCGCGTCTTCGCGCCAGATGTCCCGGGCATCCACGTCTTACCAGTGTCTGAAGAAAAGGAAACGTGGATGGCCGGGACATAGGCCAGCGGAAGCGACGCCGTCCTTCGGACGGCTATGCCCGGCCATGACGGCTGAGGCCACCTATTTAATTCGCCTTCGGCGCCGCCGCAGCCGGCTGGGCGGCGGCCTGCGGGGCGCGGCCGACGATGACGGTGAGCAGGCCCTGGCCCCACAGCTTCTGCGCGGCCTTTTTGGCGTCGTCGAGCGTCACGGCGTCGACCAGGGCATTGCGCTTCTCGATGTAGTCGATCGGCAGCTTGTCGAGCTGGTACTGCAGCAGCGCCTGGGCGAGCTTCGAGGAAGTGTCGAGCGCCAGCATCTGCGAGCCCTTGAGGTAGGACTTGGCCTCGTCCAGTTCCTTCTGGGTCGGGCCTTCTTCGGCCATGCGGCGGATTTCCTTCTCGATCGCGTCGACGGTCTCGCCGGCGCGGTCGGCGCGGGTGCCGGTATTGCCGATGAACAGGGCGGAGCGATCCATCCAGAGCAGCGATTCATAGACCGAATAGGCGAGGCCGCGCTTCTCGCGCACTTCCTTGTAGAGCCGCGACGACAATCCGCCGCCGCCGAGGATGTGGTTCACGACATAGGCGGCCATGAAATTCGGATCGTGGCGGCGAACGCCGGGGCCGCCGAACGTCACGACCGTCTGCGGCACGTCGAGTGGCACGAACGCGCGCTGCGGCGGCTTGGTGGCTTCGACCTCGGCGATGGCCGTCAGACTGGCCTTGGCCGGCAGTGCGCCGAAGGTCTTGTCCAGGAGCTTGCCGAGTGTGTCGGCATCGACATCGCCGACCACGGCGATGCGCAAGGTATCCTTGGCGATGACGCGGCGAACGTAATCCTTCATGTCGGCGACGTCGATCTTCGGCACGCTGTCGAGCGTGCCGTTGCCCTGCCTGCCATAGGGATGATCGCCGAAGGCGACTTCGAGGAATTTGCGGCTCGCGAGCGAGGTCGGGTTGGTGGTGTCGCGCCGCAGTCCGGAGAGCACCTGTGCGCGAATGCGCTCGACGTCGGTGGCGTCGAAATGCGGCGAGGTCAGCGCCAGATGCAACAGATCGAAGGCCTCGTCCTTGTTGTCCTTGAGCATGCGGAGCGAGCCGCGGAAGGTATCGCGGGTCGAGGAGAAGCTGAGCTCGATGGCGCGGCGCTCGAGGCGCTCGTGAAACGTCTTGGAGTCGAGATCGCCGGAGCCCTCGTCGAGCAGGCCGGCGACCATGTTGCCGACGCCGGATTTGTCTGACGGGTCCTGGGCGGCGCCGCCGCCGAAGGCATATTCCATCGCAATCAGGGGCACGGTGGCGTCCTGCACGAACCACGCCTCGATGCCTCCAGGCGAGATCAGCCGCTGGATCTTTGCCGCGGCGTGCGACGGCGTTGCGGCCACCGACAGTAGCGCTACACCGACGACAAGGATGGAGGCGAAGCGCTGCGCGCCCATTTGAAAATAGTTCACGAGCGCTTCTCCTCGCGTTTCGGCGTGGCGTCTTTGATGAGATAGCCGGTCACCGAGCGGTTCTTTTCGAGCCATTTCTGTGCGGCGTCGCGGACCTGTTCGGCGGTAACGGCGCGAATCCGGTCCGGCCAGCTCCTGATATCGTCGATGGAAAGCCCGGTCGTCAGCGCGCCGCCATACCAGCGGGCCAGCGTGGCCTGATTGTCCTGGGCGTAGATCGCTTCAGCAATCAACTGGGTCTTGACCCGCTCGAGATCCTCGGCGCGGGCGGGATTCTGGATGACGTCGGCAATCACGCCGTCGATCGCCTGCTCGATCTGCGAAAACTCCACGCCGGGTTTTGGCGAAACCGAGATCGAGAACTGCGAGGGATCCAGCGAAGTGCCCTGGTAACCCGCGCCGGCGCTGATCGCGAGCGGACGGTCGATCACCAGTGCGCGGTAGAGATAGGAGTTGGAGCCGCCGCCCATCAATTGCGCGAGCACGTCGAGCGCTGCGCCTTCGCCGGCCGCAGCCGTCGTGGAGGAGGGGACGAGATAATAGCGCCGCAGGCCGGTCTGTTCGACGCGCGGATCCGATAGCGTCACCGTGCGCGGCGCGGCGGGCACCGGCTCCTGCGGACGGATGCGATGTGCTGATATCGCCGGCTGGGCGGGAATGGCGCCATAGGCCTTTTCCACCATCGGGCGGACTTCCTTGGCGTCGACGTCGCCCGCGATTACCAGGATCGCATTGTTCGGCGCGTAGAAACGCTTGTAGAACGCCAGCGCATCCTCGCGGTCGAGCTTCTCGATCTCCTGGCGCCAGCCGATGATGGGGCGGCCATAGGGATGGTTGAGATACAGCGCCGCCATGATCTGTTCGGTCAGCCGCGCGTCCGGATTGTTGGCGACGCGCATATTGAACTCTTCCAGCACCACGTCGCGCTCGGGAAGTACGTTCTCATCCTTGAGAATGAGGCCGGTCATGCGGTCGGCCTCGAACTCCATCATTTTCGCCAGCTGCTCGCGCGGCACGCGCTGGAAATAGCCGGTGTAGTCGAGCGAGGTGAAGGCGTTTTCGTTACCGCCGATCCGCAGCACGGTCTGGGAGAATTCACCGGCGGGATGTTTGGCCGTCCCCTTGAACATCAGATGTTCGAGGAAGTGCGCCAGTCCGGATTTGCCCGGCGTCTCGTCGGCGGAGCCGACTTTGTACCAGATCATCTGCGTGACGACGGGCGTGCGGTGATCGGGGATCACGAGCACTTGCAGCCCATTGTCGAGGGTGAAGCTGGCGGGACGCTCCGACGTGACCGTGGTCTGGGCGATCGCGCTACCGGCGGAGAAAGCAAACGTTGAGATGAGGGCTGCAACGAACGGGGCGGCAAAACGGTGTGAGGACATCATGACCTATCTGGCGCGCATGCCGCAAAACCGGTGACCGGTCCTGCGATAGGATTTCGCGCAAACGTTAGAAGTAACCCGACCAAACCGTTCGGGATCAAGCTGCGGCATCGTACACCGCGCCGGTACCAACAATCGTCACGAAGGCGAGAGATGGGCTTAACTATTCGCCATATTGGCCTTTGGCCGGGTTGTATTCCTTGTTGAGCGATTCCTTCGGCCCGGTGCCGTAGGCAAAGTTCGACGAAGGCGTCTGGTAGCCGGGCGGAGGCTGGGTCAGCGATTCCCGCGTCGGCTCGCCCTTGAAGGGCGCCGTCTCGCTCTTGTTGCCGCCGAACAGGCCGCTGAAGCCACCGCTGTAGCCGAGCTGCGACGGGCTCAGGATCGGATTGTTGTTCGAGGTACCAGGTTGCACCGGATCGTTGTCCTTGCGCGAGGGCGCCGCGGTCTTGCCCACCGCGAGCTCGGCCGGCGTCAGGATGCGGGCCTGTTCGCGCGGGTCCTTGTTCTCTTTCTTGCGCGCGGCGACGGCAGCCTTGCGACGCTGCTCATCGGGATCCTTTGGCCAGTTCGGCGTCTTCACGTCGGCGGCGGTCCCGGCCGGCGGCGGCAAATCGAGCTTGGGGGGAACCACCAGGGGGGAACGCTCGCGGTACTCGATACCGCGGTTTTCCATGTTGGTGCCGCCGATGCCGCGCATGATGCCTTCGATGATCTTTTCCTCGAAGGTCTTGTCGTCCTCGTCCTCGTCGTCACCCGCGCGCACCGGGCCGGCGGCCATCACCAGGCCAACGCCGAGGGCAATGGCGGCAAACCGCAGGGCCCGGCTCAGCGAGCTGGTCTGCAGCATCCAAAAGCGGGCTTCGGTCTCGCGCATCGCGCTGTTCCCATTCACAATTTCTGCAACACGCGGGGGGCCGGTTTGAGGACGCATTGTGGCACCGTACCGCAATGGTCCGTATCGACCGGGATCAGGGCGCTTTTGCGGCCGATACCCCCAGGAACGAGTCATACAACAGGCCCGCCACCCCGGCAACGATGGCCACATCGGCCAGATTGAACACATACCAATTGTAGGTTTTACCGCCGATCTCGATATGGAACAGGGCGAAATCGACCACCGCGCCATGCAGGAAGCGGTCGATGCCATTGCCCACCGCCCCGCCGATGATCAGGCCCAGCGCCAGCGTGGCCACGAGCGTGCTGGAGCGTGCCATCCAGATCCCCAGCACGATCACCGCAATCGCCTTGATCGCCATCAGCGCGACCTGGGCGAGCTGGTTGTCGGTTTGGAACCAGCCAAAGCTGATCCCGACATTCCAGGCCAGCACCAGGTCGAAGAACGGCGTGACCCTGACCACGCCGCGATCGGCGAGGTTGAACGCGTAGAGCAGCCAGAGCTTTGAGGCCTGGTCGATCACCAGCGTGACGATCGCGGCAAGGGCGCCGGCGTGGAGATGAGGGGTACGTGAGTGTTCTAGGCCAGACACTTATCTGGCCTTCTTTTTCTTCTTTTTCTGCCTGGTCGCAGGCGGCGGCCTCTTGGCCGTCTTTTTCTTCTTCGCCTTCTTGGCCGCCGTCTTTTTAGCTGCCTTCTTGACTCCCTTCGTTGCCGAAGAAGCTTTCCTGGATTTGGCAGCCTTCTTGGCCTTGGCTTTCTTGGCTACGTTTTTCTTGGCAGCAGCTTTCTTCGCTACAGTTTTCTTGGCCTTGGCCTTTTTGGTCTTGGGCTTCTCGGTATTGGGCTTCTTGGCTTCGGCTTCGATGGCCTTCTCGGCTTCGACAGCCTTCCTGGCCGCGGCGACCCTCTTGGCTTTGACGGGACTCTTGGTCTGGTCAGGCTCCGTGCCTTCTGAAGTCTTCCTGGCCCTGACCTTCCTGTCTGGCTTGGCCGTCACGTTTTCCGAGCCGGCTTGCGCAAGCGGCTCCTCTAATTGCTGCTCTTGCTTGACGTGTTGCTGCTCGATCAAGGCGACAGGTGCGGCGGGCTCCTCGACGGCATCAACCGGCTTCTCGCCTTCGGCAAGTGCCCTCCATTCGCGCAAGGCCTGTGCATCGCGCGGGGAGACGTCGGGATATTCGGCGTCTTCACCGACGGTCGGCAGGATCTTCCACGACCGGGCGCATTTGGTGCCCACCGCCTTCTCGACCACGACGGCGACGCCGGGAACGTCGGGGAGGGTGAACGCGCCGGCCGGCGCGTCGTCGTTGGTCGCCATTGCGTTCGAAGTGATGCAGACTTCGGCCAGATCGACGTCGAACAGCGTGTTGAAGATGTTCGTGTCCGACACATGGATCAAAGGCGAAGCCTCCAGTGAGGAGCCGATGTTCTTGGCGGCGCGTTCGAGCTCAAGTGCACCGGTAACCACGCGCCTGACATCGCGAATGATTTCCCATTTCGCGGCCAGCGCATCGTCGCGGAACTGGTCGAAGCTTTCCGGAAACAGCGTCAGGTGCACCGACGGCTCGGCGTCCGGTCGGTACATCCGCCACGCCTCTTCGCAGGTGAAGCTGAGCACCGGCGCCAGCCAGCGCAGGATCGCATCGCAGATGATGTCGATCGCGGTCAGCGCCGCCTTGCGCGTGACCGAGGACGGCGGATCGCAATAGAGCGCGTCCTTGCGAATGTCGAAATAGAACGCCGACAATTCGGTGTTCATGAACGCCGCCAGCGTCGCGACCACCGTCTTGTAGTCGAACTCGGCATAGGCCTGGCGCACGATCGAGGCGCGTTTCGCCAGCTCATGCAGCATCAAGCGTTCAAGCTCGGGCATGTCAGCGTGGGCGACCGCATCGGCAGGATGGAAATGATGCAGCGTGCCGAGCATCCAGCGGACCGAGTTGCGCAGCTTGCGGTAGGTCTCGATGGTGTTCTTGAGGATCTCCGGCCCGATGCGCTGGTCGTCGGCATAGTCGGTGGCGCAGACCCACAGACGCAGGATATCGGCGCCGGAATCCTTGATCACCTTCTGCGGCTCGACGCCGTTGCCGAGCGACTTCGACATCGCGCGACCGTTCTCATCCAGCGTGAAGCCGTGCGTCAACACCACGTCATACGGCGCGCGGCCGCGGGTGCCCGCGCTTTCCAGCAGCGAGGAATGAAACCAGCCGCGATGCTGGTCCGACCCTTCCAGATACATCACGGTATCGTCGCCGCCATCGATCTTGCGGACGATGTTGCCGAGATTGGGGAAATTCTGGCGGTCCTCGAGCACGAAGGCGTGCGTCGAACCCGAATCGAACCAGACGTCGCAGATGTCGTCGACTTTCTTCCATTCCTCGGCCGCGCGTTCCCCGAGAAAGCGCTCGCGCGCGCCGTCCATGTACCAGGCGTCGGCGCCTTCCTCCATGAAGGCTTCGACGATGCGCTGATTGACGATTTCGTCCTGCAGGATCTCGGCGGAGCCGTCGCCCTTTTCGCGCACGAACACGGCGATCGGCACGCCCCAGGCGCGCTGGCGCGAGATCACCCAGTCCGGGCGGCCGGCGATCATGCCGTTGATGCGGTTTTGTCCGGCGGGCGGCACCCATTGCGTCACCGAGATCGCATGCAGCGCGCGGGCGCGCAGCGTGTCGCCGGGCTTGGCCTTGCCGTTGTCCGCAATGTCCTTGTCCATCGCAATGAACCATTGCGGCGTGTTGCGGAAGATCACCGGCTTCTTCGAGCGCCAGGAATGCGGGTATTGATGCTTGAGCCGGCCGCGCGCCAGCAGCTTGCCGGCCTCGACCAGCGCCTTGATCACGGCCTCGTTGGCGTCGCCCTTCTCGCCCTTGTCGTTGATGACGCGCTTTCCCGTGAAGCCCGGGGCATGGTCTGTGAAGGCGCCGTTCTCGTCGACGGTGTAGGGGATCGCGGTGTTGATGCCGCGGGCATCCAGCTCGCGCGCGTTTGCCATCCAGACGTCGAAGTCCTCGCGGCCGTGGCCCGGTGCGGTGTGCACGAAGCCGGTACCGGTGTCGTCGGTGACGTGGTCGCCGGGCAACAGCGGCACTGTGAATTCGTACCCGCCGCTAAAGCCTTTCAACGGATGGGCGCATTCCACCGCGTCGAGCGTGTCGCCTGGCAGGTCGCGCACCTTCTCATAGGCGGTGACGCGCGCCTGCTTGAAGACTTCGCCTGCGAGCGCATCGGCGAGGATCAGGAGATCGCCGGTCTTCGCCCAATTGTCAGCGGGCGCGTCGGTGATCTTGTAGAGGCCATAGGCGATCTTCGGCGAGAACGAGATGGCGCGGTTGCCGGGCAGCGTCCATGGCGTCGTGGTCCAGATCACCACGGAAGCCTCGGCCAGCGCGCCATGCGCCGGCGAGGTGACCGGGAATTTCACCCACACCATGTCGGAGGTGTAGTCCTCGTATTCGACCTCGGCTTCGGCCAGCGCGGTCTTCTCGACCACGCTCCACATCACGGGCTTGGAGCCGCGATAGAGCGTGCCGTTGGCGGCGAACTTCATCAGCTCACGCGCGATCTGTGCTTCCGCCGGATAGCTCATCGTCTCGTAGGGATGGTCCCAGTCACCGATGATGCCGAGCCGCTTGAATTCCTCGCGCTGCACGTTGATCCAGTGCGTCGCATAGGCCCGGCACTCTTTCCGGAACGCCACCATCGCGGTGGAGTCGCGAAAATCCGGCTTCGGCTTGCCCTTGGAGCGGTAGTTCTCTTCCTCGATCTTCCATTCGATCGGCAGGCCGTGACAGTCCCAGCCCGGCACGTAGTTGGAATCGAAGCCGAGCATCTGCTGGCTCTTGGTCACGACGTCCTTGAGGATCTTGTTCAGGGCATGGCCGATATGGATGTTGCCGTTGGCGTAGGGCGGCCCGTCATGCAGCACGAATTTGGCGCGGCCGGCGGCGTCCTGGCGCAGCTTTTCGTAGAGGTCGATCTCGTTCCAGTATTTGAGGATTTCCGGCTCGCGCTGCGGCAGGCCGGCGCGCATCGGGAATTCCGTCTGCGGCAGGAACAAGGTTTTGGAATAGTCGGCAGCTTCGGACTTTTGTGGATTTTGGGACATGAACGCTCTGGTTTGGCTCGTAAACGGCGCTGAAACGTGGGGAAAGCGGCTGAGCAGGAAAACCCGGTCTTGCGCCGAGCAGAACGCTCAGGCGGAAGCCGGGCCGCTAATGCTGATGGTGCGCCGCGCAAACATGGAGCTTTCCATAGCAGCCAACCGGAAAAATCGCAAAGCCCGGCGGCATGAAGGGCGAATTCACCCCGAACGGGGCCGGGCAGGGTTTCCGGCGACTATGTGGCCGGCGGCGACATCACGCGTCACCACGCTGCCGGCACCGATCACGGCGCCATTGCCGATGGTGATGCCGGGCAGGATGATGGCGCCGCCGCCGATCCAGACGTCGCTGCCGATCCGCACCGGGCGGCCGAATTCAAGGCCGGTCCGCCGTGTCTCGGCGTCGCGCGGGTGGTCGGCGGCGTAGATTTGCGTTGCCGGCCCGATCTGGGTGCGGTCGCCGATCGTGACCTCGACCACGTCGAGGATGACGCAGTTGAAGTTGAGAAACACCTCGTCGCCGAGCCGGATGTTGTAGCCGTAGTCGCAAAAGAACGGCGGACGGATCACCGCGCTGGCGCCAACATGTCCGAAATGGGCCGAGAGCAGCGCGTGACGCTCGGCCACGGGGGCTGCGAGCGCCGCATTGTAGCGTGCGAGCCAGGCCTTGTTCGCGGCGGCGTCCGCCTGCAGTTCGTGATCGCCTGGGCGGTACAACTCGCCGGCCAGCATTTTTTCTTTTTCAGTTTTGTTCAACCAATCGCTCCGAGCCTGGGAAACGCGTCCGGCGCCGCGGCCAGTGCCGCGCGCGCCCTGGCGCTGTCGTCATCCATCTGGCGTATCAACGCTTCGATGGTGTCGAATTTCAGCTCGTCACGGATGAAACGGATGAAGGCGACGTCGAGCACGGCTCCATAGAGGTCACCCTTGAAGTCGAACAGGAACACTTCGAGCAGCGGCGAGCCATTATCGAAGGTGGGGCGGCGGCCGAAGCTCGCCACCGCATCGAAGCGCTCGGCTCCACGGCCGACCCGCACCGCATAGATGCCGTGCTTGAGGCTGCAATTCTTGTCGAGGCGAATGTTGGCGGTGGGGTAGCCGAGATCGCGGCCGCGCTTCTCGCCATGGATCACCTCGCCGCTGACGAACCACGGCCCGCCCAGCATGGCGGTGGCTTGGTCGATCTGGCCCTCCGCCAGCGCCATGCGGATCGCGCTGGAGGACACCGGTCGCTCCTCGATATCGACATGGGCCTGGACGTCGACCTCGATGCCGAGCCGCGGCCCTTCGCTGACCAGCAGGCTCGGCGAGCCGGCACGGCCCTTGCCGAAATGAAAGTCGTAGCCGACCGCAATGCCGCTGATGCCGAGGCGCTTGATCAGGTCATAGTGAATGAAATCTTGCGCCGAGGTTCCGGCGCGGGTCTTGTCGAAGGTCATCACCACCGCGCCGTCCAGCCCGGTCCCGGCCAGCAGCCGCAGCTTGTTGGCCTCGTCGGAGAGGCGGAATTGCGGGCTGTTCGGGCTGAAAAAGCTGCGCGGATGCGGCTCGAAGGTAACGGCGAACGCCGGCTTGCCATGGGCACGGCCCATCCGTAAGGCCGCATCGATCACGGCCCGGTGCCCCAGATGGACGCCGTCGAAATTGCCCATGGCGACCACGGCTCCGCGGGGGATCTCGGCGGCAGGGGTGCTGTCTCGGATAACGGTAAAACCAGTGGTCATTTCAGGGTTCTGCACGGATTCTTCAGGGATTTTTCAGAGATTCTTGGGTCTCGGCGCGGCCGGGACCGTGACGCGGTGCCCCCGCCGAAGTCAAGCGGGGCGGGTTGGACCAAAACGCATGCAATCCGCTATCGCCCGATTAACGCGCTGTTTAACGGCAGGTGCTAGTGCTTCAGGGGAGGACTGCGGGTCGCGCAGGCCTGCCGATAATTTGTGACGTAAGCATTGAGTGGGGGAAAGATGGCGGTTGATTTGTCCATGCCGGTTCTGGTGGTCGATGACTACAGCACCATGATCCGCATCATCCGAAATCTTCTGAAGCAGCTCGGCTTTGACAACATCGACGATGCCAGCGACGGCTCGGCGGCGCTGAACAAGATGCGCGGCAAGAAATACGGGCTGGTGATCTCCGACTGGAACATGGAGCCGATGACCGGCTACGACCTGCTCAAGGAAGTCCGTGCCGACCCCAATCTGGCTACCACGCCCTTCATCATGATCACGGCGGAATCCAAGACCGAGAACGTGATCGCCGCCAAGAAGGCCGGCGTGAACAACTACATCGTCAAACCGTTCAACGCGGCGACGCTGAAGACCAAGATCGAGGCGGTCTTCCCGGACATGGCGACGGCCTAAGGCGCCTGGTCTCCAACTCGCTCCAATTCTCGCGGTGCGGCCTCAATCCCGGGCCTGCTGCGCTCTGATGAGTCTACGTCCTACCAGGTCTTGCGTTTTCGGATGACGTGACGCCCATTCCTACTTTGCATGGGGTTGTTTTCGCAATTTTGAGTCCGGTGCAGCGATGCACCTACCACCGCAGCTCGCGCATCAGCGCGCGGGGCGGGTGGCCGAACAGCTCTTTCACCGAGGCCGGGTCGAGCTGGTCGATGCCCTCGAATTCCTCGGAATGGATGCCGCGGGTGAGGAAAAGACAATCGATCCCGAAACCGAGCGCGCCGGTGAGATCGGTGCGTACCGAATCTCCGATCGCCAGCACGCGATCGAGCGGGGTCGGCTTGCCGCGGCGTTCGGCGGCGAGCGCCATGGCGCGTTCATAGATCGGCCGATGCGGCTTGCCGTAGAAGATCACCTCGCCGCCCAGTTCGCGATAGAGCTCGGCGACGGCGCCTGCGCAATAGATCAAGCGGTCGCCGCGTTCGACGACGATGTCGGGGTTGGCGCAAATCAACGGCAGCTTGTGTTCGCGCGCCTGCAGCATCATCGCGCGATAGTCTTCCGCCGATTCGATTTCGTCGTCGAACAGGCCGGTGCAGACGATGTAGTCGGCTTGCTCCAGCGGCGCCATCACGGCATCGAGCCCGCGATGGATCGACGAATCCCGATCTGGACCGATCCAGAACATCTTCTTGCCGGGATGGTCGGCGACGAAATTCCGGGTGAGGTCGCCTGAACTGACGATGGCGTCGTAGGTCTCGTCGGCGACACCGAGCTTGCGCAACTGGCGCTGCACGGAATCGGCCGGCCGCGGTGCGTTGGTGATCAGGATGACGGTGCCGCCGCGCTGGCGGTAGGTGTGCAGGGCCTCGCAGGCTTCGGGGAAGGACTCCAGCCCGTTATGCACCACGCCCCAGATGTCTGAGAGGATCACCTCCACGCCGTCCACGAGGTCGCTCAGCCGCTCCGCGAAACGCAATGAGGTCATGATTGCGGAAGCCTGTTAGCCGGGTCCCGCGGCGCGGCGCGCCAGCGCGGCATTGCCGGTCGACCGCATCGCGGGCTCTGCGGCCGGGCCGGCGATGGGAACGGTGTTGCTGGAGCCATTGGGAGTGCCGGATTCCTTGTTCGCTGTCGCCCCGCCGGTAGCAGATGCCCCCTCGGGCCGCAACGGCCGTGGCGGCGCAAACAGGAAGCCCTGTCCAAACCGCACGTCATAGTCGAGCAGATCCACCACCGCGCGCTCGCCCTCGATCTTTTCGGCGATCAGGTCGATGCCGAAACGGCCGAGCAGGTCGGACAGATCGGAAGGGTGGATGTCCGAGGTCGAACTCTGCTTGGGATCGAGCAACAATGCCGCCGGCACCTTGATGAACCGGACGCCGCGGTCGGCGAGGTCGCGCGGCTCGATCCGCAGATCGGTGACGTGATCGATCGAGAAGCGGTAACCGCGCTGCGACAATGCGGCGAGATTCTCGATTTCGATCGGACCGAGGCGGCGGAATGTCGCCTGCTTGAATTCGAGTACGAAGGACGGCGCCAGCGCCCGGTTGGCCTCGAGGAAGTCGAGGCATTGCGCGAAATTGGTGGGATTGCCGAGCGTCGCCGCCGAGACGTTGCAGAACACGCCGACGTCCTTGTTGCGCACCATCAGGCGGCGTAACACCTGAATGCAGCGCAGCATCACCATGTGATCGATCTTGCCGATCAGCCCGCCGGCTTCGGCGGTGGCGATAAAATCATCGGGTGCGAGTATCTGGTCTTTTTCGTCGCGCAGCCGCGTCACCGCCTCGTAGAAACGCACCTTGCGCTGTGGCAGCGTCACCATCGGTTGCAGGTAGATGTCGAGCCGGCTTTCCTCGACGGCATTTTTCACCGCGGCAAGCAGTTGCGGCTGGCTGCGCGAGGGCGAAGCGGCTTCGGCGGTGATCGCTGAAGGTGCCGGCCTTGCAGCTGCAACCGGCGCGGGCCTGACGGCGGGCGCCGCTTGCTCCGGGGCGATCTCCAGTTGTTCCGGCGGTTCGGAATGCGGCCTGCCCGCCGAGGCAGGAGGCGCGGCCGCCGCGCCTGAGGCCAGCAGTTCCTCATGGCCCGCCACCGAGATAGCCAATTGCTTGACCAGCCCGCCGAGCTCGTTGATCTCGCCGAGGACGGCCTGGATGCGGTCGGAGCTTGCAGAGTTCGCCGACACCACCCGGCCCTCGACCGCGGCGAGCCGGCGGCCGAATTCGGCGACCTGGCGGGCGAGGTCGGCGGTGCCGCGGGAAAGATCGGCGATCTGGCCGCCGACGTCGGAGCGGTCGCGCAGCCGCATCGACACGGCGTTGTAGAGGATCAGGAAGGTCAGCGCGGTGAGCGCCACGATCGCGGAATCGGTGCCGCTGAAGCCGGCCACCGCATGCAGGACGAGGCCGAGGGAGGCTGCAACCAGCACCATGCAGATGGCGATGAAAATCGTCGAAATGCGAATCATGTCGCGCGCTACGCCCTCAGGTCGGAACTGTATTCACCCGGGAAAATACGGAGATTTCAGGCACGGTCCACCTTGCGCTCCCCGAGCAGCGCAACCTTAGCACCAATGTTGATTCGCAGAGCTAATGTTCTTTGGACACGGCCGGAATTGGCCGCACCAACCTAAGCAGTTCCGCGCGACGGCTGTCCTGCCAATCGGGGGCGTGCGCTGCTGGCCGCGGTCTGACGCTCGATTTCCGAATTAAGCTCGGCTCCGAACAGCACGACCGTGGCCGACATCCACATCCACATCATGAGGCCGATGGCGGCGCCAAGCGAGCCGTAGGTCGCGTTGTACTTGCCGAAATTCGAGAGGTACCAGGACAACATGACAGAGCCGGCGATCCAGAGCAGAGCCGCAGCGAGCGTGCCGGCCCCCGTCCACTCCCACCGCGCTGCGGGCTTATTCGGTCCAAACCGGTACAGGACGCTCAGCGCGACGAGCAGGATCACAAACAACAGCGGCCAACGGGCCAGGCCAAGGATGAAGCGGCCCTCGGGGCTCAGGCCGATATGATTGAACGCCAGCGGAAACGCCACCACCGCGCTCACCATCAGCAGCAGCGTCGCAATGCCGCCGGTTGTAAACGCAAGCGACAGCAGGTTGAGCCGGATGAAACTGCGCGTTTCCTTCACCTCATGGACGACGTTAAGCGCGTCGATGATCGCCTTGACGCCGGCATTGGCGCTCCAGAGGGCGAGCGCAAGGCCGAACAGGAACGCTCCGCTGAGCGCGGCGGGGCCCTGGGCGAGCACGCGGGCGATCTGATCCTGGACGATCTGGAACGAGCCCTCGGGCAGCATCAGCGCCAGCGTTTCCAGGTTGGCGCCGATGGTTCCGGGATCGGTGAACAGGCCATAGGAGGAGACCAGCGCCGTCACCGCCGGAAAGACCGCAAGCAGCCCGAAGAACACGACGCCGGCCGCGGTGGCGGGCAAACGGTCATCATTGGAGCGCTCGTAGATACGCCACAGGATGGTCTTCCAGTTCGCCTGCCGGACCGTGCGAAGGTTGTCGGATCGCGCGCTGTGTTGGTGCGGCAGAGGGCCGGCGGGCGCAGCCGGCAATCCCGTCGATCCAGCTCTCGTGCCAGCCTGAAAGAAGTGCTGCGCCGTCAGGATAAGAATGGCAGTAGCCGCCATCAGAAGAAGATTATCCTGCTGCTCGGAGCGGGGGCGGGGCATCAGGCGTCCGTTTGACGGGCCTGCGATCGCCGTCGCGTGGCGGCCCACCCGAGTAGCGTCGCCATCACGATCAGGCCGGCCTGAATATTCCTGTTGTTCCGCGCCGCTCGCGATCGCCGCGCGCGAATTCCCGACGGTGGCACTGAAGGTGCCAGCAGGATCGAAGCTGCGGTATCTCGGGCGGCTTCGATCTGGTTCGGCTCGAGCGGATTGGACTTGATCGCCACGCGCAAGCGGCTGGTGAGCGAGGGAAAATTTGGCGGCGACGGCTTGAGCCTTGCGGCACCGAGCCCGCCACAGATGGCGGCAATGGCGGCAAGCAGTCCGCCGATCGCACCGAACGCCCAAAATTGCCCGTAGTGGATTTCGATCCAGCGAAACAGCGCGGTGATGCCGACAAGGCAGGCTGCGATCAGGAAAATGCCGGCCGCGGTGAACAGCGCGGCGGCGACGGCATAGGATGCCATGGTCCCGGTCGCCTGGTTGGTCCGGTCACGCAGATACGACCGCGTCGCCAGCTTGATCTGGTTGAGTTTCAGTCCGATCCCGGCGCGCAGCAGGTCGCTCGAAGGCGCGAGCATCTCTGCATTTCCTCCAGCGGTAGAGACATGATCGCCTCTGCCGCCGGAATGAACGCTTCGTTGTTTCGAATGTTCCTAAGCGCGCTTACGCCGTCGCGCGGATCACCTTCGTGACTTTTTCGATGATCTCGCCGATCTGGTCTTCGGTGATGATCAAGGGCGGGGTCAGCACCAGCGTGTCGCCGGCCACCCGCACCATCAGATCATTGTCGTGGAAAGCGCTGTTGAGCCCGGCGAAGCCACGCTTGCCCGGCGCGTCGGCGACCGGCGCGAGATCGATGCCGGCGGTCAGGCCGACGGTGCGGATATCCACGACATCAGGCTCCTTCCGCAGCGACATCACAGCCTCGGCGAATTTCGGCTCGAGTTCTTTCGCACGCTCGAACAGCTTTTCGTCGCGGTAGATGTCAAGCGTGGCGAGACCCGCCGCGCAGGCCAGCGGATGGGCCGAGTAGGTGTAGCCATGGGCCAGTTCGACCGCATGTTCCGGGCCGCTCATGAAGGCGTCATGGATGGTGTCGCGCACCAGCACGCCGCCCATCGGGGCCGCGCCATTGGTGATGCCCTTGGCGAACGTTAGCATGTCGGGTGTCACGCCATAGCGTTCGGCGGCAAAGGCGAAGCCGAGCCGGCCATAGCCGGTGATGACCTCGTCGAAAATCAGCAAAATGCCGTGCTTCTGGGTGATCTCGCGCAACCGCTTGAGATAGTTTTTCGGCGCCGGCAGCACGCCGGTCGATCCCGCCATCGGCTCGACGATCACGGCAGCAACTGTGTTGGCGCCATGCAGGTTGACGATGCGTTCGAGCTCGTCGGCGAAATGCGCGCCATATTCGGGTTCGCCCTTGCTGAAGGCCTGCTTGTCGCGGTCGTAGGTCGCCGGCAAATGATCGACGCCGGTCAAGAGCGAGCCGAACATCTTTCGGTTGCCGACAATGCCGCCGACGGAGGTGCCGCCAAAGCCGACGCCGTGATAGCCGCGCTCGCGGCCGATCAGGCGGATGCGGCTGCCCTGGCCGTTGATCTGGTGATAGGCCAGCGCGATCTTGAGCGCGGTGTCGGCTGCCTCCGAGCCGGAATTGCAGAAGAATACGTGGTCGAGGCCTGCGGGCGCCAGTTCCGCGATGCGGCTCGCAAGTTCGAACGCCTGCGGGATGCCGAACTGGAACGGCGGCGCATAGTCCAGCGCCTCGGCCTGCTTGGCGATCGCCGCCGAAATCTGGGTACGGCCGTGGCCGGCATTGGTGCACCACATGCCCGAGGCGCCGTCGATGATCTTGCGGCCGTCGACGGTGAAGTAATGCATGTCCTTGGCGCCGGCGAGCAGTCGCGGGTTCTTCTTGAACGCCCGGTTCGCGGTGAATGGCATCCAGTGCGCGGCGAGATCGTTCGGAACCGCGACGGGGGTTGGGCGGGGGCTCTTGTCCAGCATGGGCGGCCTCTTTTCTGTTTTGAACGTCGGATTGGCCCCAAAGTATCAGCTTCGCCGCGATACAGGAACGCCAACAGGCCGTGATATTTCCGCGCAATACGCCATAGCGTTTCGAGCGAAGCATGCCCTCGGACTTGATCCGGGGGTGGCTCCCGGTTCGCGTGAAGAAAACGCGTCAAAGCAAAAAATGGAGCCCCGACCAGGGGCTCAAAGATCGGCGGCGGCGATCCAGAACACTTCGCCCTCGGAATCCTCGGTATCGAGCCAGAGCAGCGGCAGTTCCGGATAGGCGGCTTCGAGCTGCGGACGGCAGCGGCCGATTTCGCATAGCAGCCCACCCTGCGGCGTCAGGTGCGCTTCTGCCTCGTCGAGGATCCGTCTGACAATGTCGAGCCCGTCGGCGCCGCCATCGAAGGCAAGCTTCGGTTCGGCGCGGCATTCGCGCGGCAGGCCGGCCATGCCTTGCGCATCGACATAGGGGGGATTGGAAATGATGAGGTCGTAGCGTTTGCCGTCCAGCGGCTTGAACAGATCGCCGCGGTACAGCGTCAGCCTGTTCGTCAGCCCGTAATCCCGGACATTTCGCGCGGCGACGTCGAGCGCATCTTTTGAAATATCCACCGCGTCGATTTCGGCATTCGGAAAAGTCCGGCTGGCCAGGATGGCAAGGCAGCCCGAGCCAGTGCAAAGGTCGAGCACGCTTTCGACCACGCCCGGGTCCGAGATCAGCGAGCCGGCCTCCTCATCGCCGTCGCCGCCGAAATGCTGCTCCAGCAGTTCGCCGATGAACGAGCGCGGCACGATGGTGCGCTCGTCGACATAGAACGGCAGGCCGCGCATGTAGATCTTGTTGACGAGATAGGCCGTCGGTTTTCGCGTCGTGACGCGGCGCGCGATCAGATCGAGGATCTTCTTGCCTTCGGCCGTCGTGACGCGCGCGGTGGCGAACGCCTCGAACTGGTCAGGGTGCAGATGCAGTGCCTCGCAGATCAGGAAGGCGGCCTCGGCAACCGGATCGGTGGTGCCATGCGCAAACACCAGCTCGGCCTCGGTGAAGCGGCTGACGGCGTAGCGGACGAAATCGAGCAGCGTCAGCAATTCACCCGCGCCGACCTTTTGCGGTGTCGAAATGGTCTGGCCGTGCTTCGCTGCCGGCTTGGTCCGTTTGGCCATCAGGGTTTGGTCCAGCGCGCGGCGGCATCGTCGTCATGGTCGCGCGCTTCGATCCAGCTCGTGCCTTTTTCGCTTTCCTCGCGCTTCCAGAACGGCGCGTTGGTCTTCAGATAGTCCATCAGGAATTCCGCCGCCTCGAACGCTGCCTGGCGATGCGACGACGCCGTCACGACAAGCACGATGTTCTCGCCCGGCGCGATGCGGCCGAACCGGTGAATGATGGTGAGGCCCTTTAAAGGCCAGCGCGACAGCGCCTCGTCGGCATGGCGCCCGATCTCGGCCTCGGCCATCCCGGGATAATGCTCAAGCGTCAGCGCGGCGATCGGTTCGCCGTTCTCGCTGCCGCGGCAGACGCCGCTGAACGTGACGACCGCGCCCACATCGGTGCGGCCCTTGCTCAGCGCCGCGATTTCCTGCGCGACGTCGAAATCCGCTTCCTGGATGCGAATGGTCGCCGTGACAGACATGTGAAGCTCAACCGCCGGTCATCGGCGGAAAGAATGCAATCTCGCGCGCGCCAGCGATCGCAGCGTCGGGCTTGACATGGGCGTGGTCGATGGCGGCGCGGATCACCTTCGGCTTTTCGAAGGCGTAGGCGTAAGCCTCGCCGCGGCTGGACAGCCAGCCGATCAAATCGTTCACCGTGCGCACATCGGCCGGCGGCTCGACGGTCTCCTCCGCCATGCCGACCCGCTCGCGTACCCAGGCGAAATATTTCACCTTCATCCCTCATCCTCCTTGATGAGGTGATGGATGCCGGCGCGGAAATAGTCCCAGCCGGTGTAGATCGTGAAGATCGCCGACATCCACAACAGGACGATGCCGATCAGGGTGGTCGCGGGCAGGATCTGCTCACCGGCTTCGCCCGCGATCAGAAAGCCGATCGCGACCAGCTGGATCGTGGTCTTCCATTTCGCCAGCTTGGTCACGGGCACGCTGACCCGCAATGCCGCCAGATATTCCCGCAAGCCCGAGACCAGGATTTCGCGGCACAGGATCACGATAGCGGCCCACAGGGTCCAGCCGTGGATGCTGCTATCGGCTGCCAGCATCAACAGGCAGGACGCCACCAGGAGCTTGTCGGCGATCGGATCGAGCATGCGACCAAAAGCGGACTGCTGATCCCAGATTCGTGCATAGTAGCCATCGAGGTAGTCGGTCACCGCGGCGGCGATAAAGACGGCCAGGGCTACCCAGCGCAGCCACAGCGGGCCGTCCAGGATGGACTGGGCAAAAACGCAGCCGACCACCACCGGAATGGCGGCAATACGGGCGTAGGTCAGGATATTCGGCAGGGACAGGGTTTTGCCCTGTCCCCTGGCTGTTGCGATGTTCATCCGTCTTACCAATACCGCTGGAGCGTGAAGGTCAACCGTGCGGACCTAGATCATCTGTCGCAGGCGACGCCCAAATGACAAGCCTTCGACTCGAAGTCCCCCTAGCCCGGCTGTGCATGAAAAAACTCGAAAATCTTGCGGGCGCTTTCGGCGCTAACGCCTGGAACCTTCCCGAGGTCCGCGATCGAGGCCCGCTCGATTTCCTTCAGCGTTCCGAAGTGATGCAGCAAGGCACGTTTGCGTGACGGGCCGATGCCCGGGATTTCCTGCAAGCCCGCTTCCCTGATGTCTTTTTTCCGCAGCTTGCGGTGCGAGCCGATCACGAAACGATGCGCCTCGTCGCGCAGCCGCTGGATGAAATACAGTACCGGATCGCGCGGTTCGAGCTTGATGGCTTCGCGGTCCGGCATGAACAGGGTCTCCCGCCCGGCATCGCGGTCCGGGCCTTTGGCCACGGCCATCAGGGAGACCTGGGCAAGTCCCAGACCCTCGAAAATCTCCCTGACGGCATTGAGCTGGCCACGGCCGCCGTCGATGATGACGAGGTCGGGCCATTGCGGAAACGAATCATCGTCGGCCTTCGCGCCAGGTTTTCCTTGGACGGCATCGCCCTCCGGCGGCTTCAACAGCCGCTTGAAGCGCCGTTCCAGCACCTCGCGCATCATCGCGTAGTCGTCGCCCGGCGTCAGTCCCTCGGACTTGATGTTGAACTTGCGGTACTGGTTTTTGATGAAGCCATCCGGCCCGGCCACGATCATCGCGCCGACGGCGTTGGTGCCCTGGATGTGGCTGTTGTCGTAGACCTCGATGCGCTTCGGCACCTGCGGCAGTCCGAGCGTGGTGGCCATCCCTTCCAGCAGCCGGCTCTGCGTCGCCGTATCGGCGAGCTTGCGGCCAAGCGCCTCGCGCGCGTTGGTCAGCGCATGCATGACCAATTCCTTTTTCTCGCCGCGCTTCGGCACCGAGACTTCGACCTTGTAGCCGGCCTTCACGCAAAGGGCGTCGGCCAGCAGTGCTGCTTCCTCGATCTCATGCGACAGCAGGATGAGCTTCGGCGGCGGCTTGTCGTCGTAGAATTGCGCGAGGAACGAGGCCAGCACTTCTTCCGGCGTGAACGACTTCTCGGCCTTCGGGAAATAGGCGCGGTTGCCCCAGTTCTGGCCAGTACGGAAGAAGAACACTTCGACGCAGGAATAGCCGCCCTCCTGATGGATGGCGAACACGTCGGCTTCTTCCACCGTGCGCGGATTGATGCCTTGCTGCGACTGGATCGCCGACAGCGCGGCGAGGCGATCACGATACAGCGCCGCGGTCTCGAATTCGAGCTCGGTGGATGCCTTTTCCATCTCGCCGGCGAGCAGCGACTTCACGGCATGGCTGCGCCCGGACAGGAAATCGGTCGCCTCGCGCACCAGCTCGGTATAACCGGGGAAGTCGATCTCGCGCGTGCAGGGGCCCGAGCAGCGGCGGATCTGATAGAGCAGGCAGGGGCGGGTGCGGCTCTCGAAGAAGCCGTCGGTGCAGGAGCGGATCAGGAAGGCGCGCTGCAGCGCCGTGATGGTGCGGTTGACGGCGCCGGCGGATGCGAACGGCCCGAAATATCGTCCCGGCCTTGATTGCGCGCCGCGATGTTTGAGGATCTGCGGCGCCCAATGGTCGCCTGATATCAGGATATAGGGAAACGACTTGTCGTCGCGCAGTTGCACGTTGAAGCGTGGCCGGAGCTGCTTGATCAGGTTGGCTTCCAGCAGCAGCGCCTCGGTCTCGGTCGTGGTCGAGACGATCTCGACCGTCACGGTCGCAGCGATCATCCGCAGGATGCGCGCCGGCAGCGGCGCGTTGACGCGGGCGTAGGAAGCAAGCCGCTTGCGGACGTTTTTCGCCTTGCCGACGTACAGCACGTCGCTGGCGGCATTGAGCATGCGGTAGACGCCGGGAGAGGTCGGCGCCAGCCGCACCGCGTTTTCGATGGCCGCGTGGCCGACCGCCAGCGGGCCTTCGGCGATCGCCTCGGCAGCTTCCTCACCAGCGTCCTCAGCGGCTTCCGGCAGGCGCGCCTCGTCGTCCTCCTCGGCGGCGGATGTCGCGGGATCGACGTCGGCGGCGGTCAGGTCCTGTGGCGGCAAATCCGGCTGGGAACCCCGTCGCGCCTTGCGCGGAGGCTTCGGATGGTCGGTAGAATCGTGATCCATGGGCCTAAATTAAGCGCTGCGGGGCGGCATCGCCAGCGCTCGCGGCACGCCTTGCCGGGGAGAGGCGCCGGTAACGCATTATTAAGAATGATGAGCGGGCGGTAACCCGGCTTAACAACCCTTTAACTTGAAACTCTCGATAAATCTTATCGGAAAAGTTGGAGTTCCGTAACCAAACCGGCGTCTCGCCCGGCTTGGTCGCGGCGGTTGCGTGGAGTTGCGTGATGAGCAGGTTTGTGTGGGGCACGCTGGCGCTGATCGCTGCAGGCTTGACCACGTCGGCGCAGGCCGCCGACCTCAATTACGGACGCCCGGCCTATACCGGCAACCAGCTGTTCGACGGCTTTAGCTGGGCCCGTCCCTATCTCGGCGTCAACCTCGGCTATGCCTGGGGCTCGGTCGCCAACAATCCGACCAAGCCGTCCGGTTTCGTGGGGGGTGTCCAGGCCGGCTACAATTGGCAGAGCGGAGCTTTTGTGTTCGGCCTGGAAGGCGACATCCAGGCGACGGGCGCTGAAGAAACCTTCGCCCCGTGGAAATTTTCCAACCCCTGGTTCGGCACGGTTCGCGGCCGCGCCGGTTACGCGTTCAACAACATCCTGTTCTTCGGCACCGGCGGTCTCGCTTTTGGCGAACTGCGCGCCACCACTTTCGGCGTATCGGAATCCCATACCAATGCGGGCTGGACGCTCGGCGCCGGCGCCGAAATGGGCTTGGCCCCGAACTGGAGCGCCAAGATCGAATATCTCTATGTCGATCTGGCCAACAGCAACTTCGTCATTACAGGGGCGTCAAATGGCTATCGGTTCGGCTTGATCCGGGCCGGCGTGAACTATCGCTTCTGAGAACAAAGAAACTGTCGGCTATCATCTCCCGGCGGCAGCAAGCCGCCGGGATTTTTTTGCCTTCGTTTCGGGGGTACGCGCGCGGGCGCCGCACGCCCCAACACTCTGGACGGCGATGCCGTGCCCGGCGCAATCTTCACAACCAAAAACTCAATCCAAGGTCCGGCGCGAGCGCAAGCTTACGATGAAATCACCAGGTTGACCGCCTTGGGGCCTTTGCCCTTCTTGTCCGGTTCGACCTCGAACGTAATGCGCTGTCCTTCTGTCAGATCCTTCAATCCGGCCCGCTCGACAGCGGTAATATGCACAAACACATCGCGGCCGCCATCATCGGGCTTGATGAAGCCGTAGCCGCGTTCTCCATTGAAGAACTTGACTGTTCCAGTCATGGCCATCGGGAAACTCCTCCCCCGTATTGCTCTGCCGCTACGCGCATCTCGCGTATCAGCCGACCGGACATTCGCTGCCGGAAGCTTGGCCACCTGGGCCGATCGGGTTAATGCCGCCGACCGGCCTGGATTTTATTAGGCCTTGATCACTCCGCCGCAACCATTCGCGGAAGCGGAACGTAAAGCCAGTCCCAACGGCCTGAGCATAATACGGATTTGCGCGAATTGCCTATGGCGATTCGCACTTTTCACCGCGTGCGCCGGGGTATTCAGGGCTTGGGCGTCTCGAGCCTGAACCGGCCGGCCCCGCCCTGGCCGAGCGGTTTTTCGAGTTCGGGCAGAATTGTCTTCAACTCACCCCCCAGCGTCCACGGCGGATTGACGATCAGGAGCCCGGTGGAGGCGAGCGGGCCGCCCGACGCCTGCGGCGCGACGGAAAATTCGAGCCGCAGACATTTGCCTGTCGGCTTGCTGGCGGCGGCAGCGCCCGCGACAAGGCGCGCCAGGGTGTCGGCGGCCCGCCGGCTCTTCACCGGATACCAGATCAGATAGCTGCCGGTCGGCCATTTCGCATAGGCTTCGGCGAACCCGCCGGCCAGCGTCTCGAATTCGTCCTTTTGCTCGAACGAGGGATCGATCAGCACCAGGCCGCGCCGCTCGTTGGGGGGCACGAAGGCCGGTAACGCCGTCCAGCCGTCGAGATCGACCACCCGCGCCTGGCTGTCGCGGCGCAGCGCATCGATCAGTTGCCGGCGGGCGCCGGGCTCGATTTCGCAGGCCGTGAGACGGTCCTGCGGCCGCAGCAGCGCGCGGGCGATCAGGGGCGATCCCGGATAGGCCTCAAGCTTGCCCGGCGCGTTGAAAGCCCTGACGATGTCGAGATAGGGGGTCACCAGCGGCAGCGTGTTTTCCGAAAACCGCGCCTGCAGCACCCTTGCAATGCCGGTCAGCCATTCACCGCCGCGGCGCGCTTCGTCGCCTGTGAGATCGTAGCGGCCGGCGCCGGCATGGGTGTCGATGACGCGAAACGGGGCCTGCTTTTCCTGCAGATAGATCAGCATGCGCACCAGCACGATGTGCTTGATGACATCGGCAAAGCCGCCGGCGTGGAAGGCGTGTCGGTAGTTCATGGTGGCAGGGGTTACGACATTGGGGCGAGGAAAGTAACCCATATCGTCGAACATGCGTGCGGCGGGCGACGTCTCCAATTGCGTTGGCGAGGCGCCGCCTCATCGCGAGATGATTTTAGGTCGTACACTCATAGAGACGGCCAAAACCATTGCATTTCAGCGGATGACTGCAAAATGCAGGCAGTCGCTAACCTTCTATTCAAGGGTGTATGTGTATTCTAGTACCGTGACATAGCAGGAAGTGACCCATGAGTGTGATTGCTGCCGCCTATTCATCGTACACCACTTGGTCCCTTTCGCAGGTCGGCGCCGCGGCAGCGGATTCAAGCACCAAGGTCAGCACGGCAAGTGTATTCAGCCGGGCCTCGTCATCGACGCTCGATGTCTCGGTCACCACGGTCAGCATCTCGTACCGCGCCAAGCTGTTGCTGGCGCGGGCGTCGGCAGAACGATCCGTGGTCGATCAGCTGCATGCACAGCTCGATGCCTTTCGCACCGGCGGGTCGGCGGCGGCGCTTCGCAGCAGCGGTACCAACAACGGCCTGTCGGTCGGCATGGATCTGTTCGAGATTATCACCGGAGCCAGTGACGACAGCATCAGGGTTCAGGCCAGCAACGCCACGATCGATTCCGGCGCGGGCGACGATGTGATCGATGTCGATGGCCGGGCCAACGTCGTCGCCGGCGAGGGTGACGATTTCGTCAGGACCTATGGCCATTCGACCGTGGATGGCGGCGCCGGCAATGATTTTGTCAGCACGTATGATCATTCGACGGTAACCGGCGGTGACGGCGATGACCACATCTACACCTATGGGTATTCGAGCGTTTCGGGTGGCAACGGCAACGACAGGCTCAAAACCTACGGCAATTCCACCCTTGACGGCGGCGCCGGCGACGACAGCCTCAGTGCCTACGATCACGCCAACCTGAGCGGCGGCGCGGGCAACGATTTCATCGACGCCTATGACCATGCGGTTGTCGACGCCGGTACCGGTGACGACACCGTCCGCACATACTCGCATGCGACCGTGTCGGCCGGCGACGGCGATGACCACGTTCGGACCTATGATAATTCTGTCGTCGATGGGGGCGCTGGCAACGATATGATCCAGGTCGGCGGATCTTCGACCGTGACGGGCGGCGCCGGTGACGATTACATCAAGGTAACGGGTGATAATTCCACGATCAATTTTGCCAAGGGTGATGGCAACGATGTCGTTCGGCTCGACAACGGCAGCGACAGCGTTGATTTCTCGATCAGTGGTTATTCGCTGAATGATGTTGTCATCACCCAGCAGTACGGCAGGGCCACTGTAAACTTCAAGGGCTCGAACGATTCCCTCGTTTTCGATCTCGGCAGCAATGGATCGGCACGACTGAGCTTCGCCGATCATAGCAGCGTGGACATTCGCGCCTGACGCAGCGCCGGCGTAGAAGGGTCCCGGCCATCCACGTACCTTGCAGACGACAATAGGCCGTGGATGACCGGGGACGCAGACAACTCTGGGCAGTCTGCGCAAAGGCGGGCAACCATGCTTTGGGTATATTGCCCTTGGCATGGCGGAAGCGGATCTTCAGCCGCCGCGCACCGGCGGCATCACCACGTCGTCACGGCGGCAGGCGCGGCGGTCGAGTTCCTCGCAGGCGCGGAATTGCATGTCCTTGCTCAGGCAGATCCGTACCTCGCTGAGGCGCCGGCTGGAGCAGGTCACCGAAATCGCCGAGCTGCTCAAGCCCGGATTGACCTTGATGAAGGCCGCTTCGAGATCAGCCGGGGCGATGGTCTTCTGTTCCGACAATTGCAGGAATTCCTCGGGGATCTTCACCGCCGCGCGCGCCTTGCGGACGCTCTCGAAATAGGCCCGCGCGCCAAGCCCCGAACAGGTGCCGTGCTTGTCCCACTCGTTGAAGATCAGGCCGGGCGCCGGCATCAGGTCCAGCATCGAGGTCATGATGTTGCGATCGAGCCGCGGCGACGGCCGCTGGCAATATTCGGGAAAGCCGCGCTCATATTGCGGCCACAGGCCGTGAACGACGAAGGAATAGGGCCGTTCGCACTGGACTTGCGAGCGTCCGCTATTGCCGCGCTCGGCCGACGCCTCGCAGAACGAGGGCGACCACGAAAGGGCAAGGACATAAAAATCGAACTCGCCCGGCGTGTTCTGCCGGCGGTCCTGGGCGGACGCCATCCCGGCGGAGACGACAGCAAGCGCCAGCGAAATCAGAAGCCGCGAAATAATAACGGATCGGTGCATCGAACGCCCCTCTACTCGACTACCGGGAGCCTAGCAGGGAGACGGAACATTTCAAGAACAAAATTAAGCGACCGCGAAAGCCCGGCGTGGAGGGTAGGTTCAATCGGCGCGGACTGAGCGAATCAGGGCCTGGCTGCCCGGCAGCCGGGGCTATAGGCCCAGTTGCGGTCAAGCCCGGTCACGCACCATTCGACGCCCTGTCCGAAGCCGGCAAAGCCGCCATCCTCGATGATCGAGAAGTGCACGGTACGCATCTTGCCGTCGCTCAGCATCACGTCTCCGCTGCAATAGCGGCGCGGAATGTTGTCGGACTGCCAGGGCCGGAACGCGGTTTCGTGGATCCGGCTATAGGCCGTGATCGTCAGCGCCGAATTCCAGAACTTGCCTTCCTTTTCCTGGAACTGCGATGTGATCGTCGACAGCGCCCGCTCGCATTCGGCGACGCGGCCATCATACTTCGGGCCGAACAGGCCGAAATTCAGCTCCAACGGATTGGCGGCCTGGGCGGCATGGCTGGAGACCAGCAGGGCGACCGCCGCCGCCATCGGGCCGAGTGCTCTCAAGGATTTGAACAGGTTGCGCATGGGGAATCCGCCAGTAAATCAACGCAAGGGACGGTGCCGCGAAGCCCCGACAAGGTCAAGTGCAGCGCGGCAACACCTGACAGCCAAGTCCGCCTCGTGATGCAACCCATTCTTTCCATGGCCTTCGGCGCACACTATGGTGGGCTTCGAGCGAAACGGAGTCTGCGATGCGAAGAATTGTGGCCGCGAGCCTGATTGCCATGGGCGGAATGCTGGCGGGCGCGCCGGCGCAGGCGCAGTGGTTGGACATCGACACGGTGCCGGCGTTCAAGGGCAACGACACCGGCGGCATCGTCGCCTATACGCTCGCGACGCAGGCTGATGCCCGCCAGCTCGCCGTCGACCACTGCGCCCGCTACGGCAAGGTGGTGAAATTCCTCGGCGTGCAGCCATACTACGGCGGCTACGTTTCCTTTGCCTGCCGCTGGGTGCCCTATGGCGCCGCCGAGCGGCCGCTGCGCACGCTTTACTGAGCGTAGCCGCTACCCTGGTTTTCCGGCTGGACATGTTTTTGCCACGCGAGGCGTGTGTTCACTTCGCGCGCCACGATGTTGTGGAAGAAACCAGGGGAGCTCACCCATGAGACGACTGCTTCTTGTGTCTTGTTCGGCCGTTGGTCTGCTTGCCCTGTTGCCGGTCAGCGGCGCCGTCGCCGTGGAGTTGCCGATCCGCAAGGCCGGACTGTGGGAGATGAAGGTGCTGAGCACAGGCGCGCCATCACCTGAGATGACGATGCAGCAATGCACCGACGAGACCACCGACAAGGACATGAGCACCGCGTTCTCGCCGATGGCCAAGGAGATGTGCTCGAAGCAGGATATCCAGAAGACGTCAGCAGGCTATGTCACCGATTCCGTCTGCGGCATCGCCGGCATGACGATCAAGTCGCATGCCGAGATTACCGGCGACTTCAATTCCGCCTACAGCGTGAAATCGACCTCGCACAGCGAAGGCGGCGCGGCCGGCGCGGGGCGCGACAGAACCACGACGATCGAGGCCAAATGGCTCGGCGCCTGCAAGCCCGACCAGAAGGTCGGCGACATCATGATGCCCGGCGGCATGAAGATGAACATCAAGGACATGGAAAAGCTGAAGGCGCTGATTCCGAAGGCACCGGCGAAGCAGTAATCCAGAGCGGATCGGGACCCGCCGTTGGCTTCGGTGGTACGCCGCAGGGTCCCGACACAAAATATCGAAAACAACCCCATGCAAAGTAGGCTGGGACCTACACCGGCACCCTTACTGCCGCGCGCAAGCCGCCCATCGGGCTGTCGCCGAGCGTGATGTCGCCGCCATGCGAGCGGGCGATGTCGCGGGCGATGGCGAGCCCCAGGCCGGTGCCGCCTTCGTCCTGGTTGCGGGCATCGTCGAGCCGCAGGAACGGCTTGAACACTTCCTCGCGCATGTTGGCAGGAATGCCCGGGCCATCGTCATCGACCGTCACCGTCAGGTAGCGGTGATCGCGGTGGCCGGTGATCGAAACCGTGCTGGCGTGTCGCGCCGCGTTGGAGACGAGGTTGGCGATACAGCGCTTGAACGAGGCCGGCTTCACCGTCACGACGGGCAGGCCACGGAACACCACGGTCGCGGTATGGCCGTGGCGCTCGGCGTCGCTGCGCAGGTCTTCCAGCGCCATCGCCATGTCGGTCGGCTGCGCGATCTCGCCGCTGTCACCGCGCGCAAAGGAGAGATAGGCCTCCAGCATGCCAGCCATTTCGTCGACATCCTTGCGCATGCCGTCGACTTCGGGGCTGTCGCCGATCAGAGCGAGCTCGAGCTTGAAGCGGGTCAGGATGGTGCGCAGGTCGTGTGAGACGCCGGCCAGCATCGCGGTGCGCTGCTCGATCGAGCGCTCGACGCGCGCCTTCATTTCCAGGAACGCCTGCGCCGCCTGCCGCACTTCCCTTGCGCCGCGGGGACGGAAGTTTGGCGCCTCGCGCCCTTTGCCAAAGCTTTCCGCCGCCTCGGCCAGCCGCAGGATCGGCCTGATCTGGTTGCGCAGGAACAATACCGCCACGATCAAGAGGATCGAGGACGTGCCCAGCATCCAGAAGATGAAGATCTCCGAATTCGACGCGTAGGCCGCGCTGCGCTGCGCGAACACCCGCATCACGGAATCGTCGAGCTGGATGCGTATTTCGACCAGATTGGATTTGCCGACGGTGTCGATCCAGAACGGCCGGCCGATCTGGCGGCCGAGCTGTACCGAGAGCGCCTGGTCGAGCAGCGAGAAGAACGGCTTTGGGCCGGGCTGCGGCATGTCGCCAACGGGCAAGAAATCGACCACGAGCTGCAGTCGCTGCCCGATGCGGCGCAATTGCGCGCGGTCCTTGTCTTGCGGAAAAGCCTTGTAGACGTCGATCAGGCTGGCGATGTCCTGCACCACGGCGGCCGACAACCGCCGCGTCACCGTGTTCCAGTGCCGCTCCATGAACACGAACGCCACGACCGTTTGCAGGATCACCATCGGCACGATCATGATCAGAAGCGCACGCGCATAGAGGCCGGTCGGCATCCAGCTCTTGAACGCGTTGCCCATCCAGCCGTTGGCCCTGGAGACGCGTTGTGACGCGTTGCGGATAAATGTCAGGCCGGTGTCGAGCGTGCTCATGACGCGATGTTCATTGGCGGCGGCTCAGGGCGACGCGACCAGGCGATAGCCGATGCCGCGCACCGCTTGCAGGAACAGCGGATTGGCGGGATCGCGCTCGATCTTGCGCCGCAGGCGGTTGATCTGCACGTCGACCGCGCGCTCGTTCACCGTGCCGTCGCCGGTCAGCGCCGCGCGTGGCACGGTGTCGCCGGGAGCGGCGGCCAGAATGCGCAGCATTTCGCGCTCGCGGTCGGTCAGGTGAATGATCTCCTCGCCCTGGCGCAGTTCGCCGCGGTCGAGATGATAGACGTAAGGGCCGAACGCGATCTGCTCCAGCGCCTCCACCGGCGGCGGCGCGGAGCGCTTGAGGATATTGCCGATCCGCAGGATCAGTTCGCGAGGCTCGAACGGTTTGGCGACATAGTCGTCGGCGCCGATCTGCAGGCCCTCGATCCGGGCCTCCGCCTCATGGCGCGCCGTCAGCATGATGATCGGCACCGAGGAGGAGGTGCGAATGAAGCGGGCGAGATCGAAGCCGGTTTCGCCGGGCATCATGACGTCGAGGATCAACAGATCGAAATGCAGTCCGAGCAGTTTGGCGCGCGCGTCGTTCGCGCTGGAGGCGGTGGTGACGCGATAACCCTCGCCGGACAAAAAACGCGACAATAGATCGCGGATACGGCGGTCGTCGTCGACCAGCAGAAGATGCGGCGCGTCGTCGGCCAGTTGCTGCGTTGCGCGCGCGGTGGCTGCAGCCATGGTTGCTCCTTGCGCCACGATCACTCCCTTGGCTTCTTGCCGCCGGTCCCGAAGATCGCTTCGAGCACCTTGTCGGGGTCGTCGCGATCGATCATCGCGCGCAGGAACTGGCTGATAGCAGCCACGCCTTCGGGATTGATGTCCCGGAGCGCGCTTGTGATGCGATCGGTCTGCAGCCCTGCGAGCTTTGCCACCAAGGCTTCGCCCTTGGGGGTGGCGTAAAGAAGGCGCTGCCGGCGGTCATTATTGCCGGTTTTCTGGACGATGTAGTCCTCGTCGAGCAACTGCTTGAGCACCCGGCCAAGCGACTGCTTGGTGATTCGCAACACGTCCAGCAGGTCGGCGACCTTGAGGCCGGGATAGCGGTAGACGAAATGCATCACCCGGTGATGGGCGCGGCCGAATCCGAAAGCCTCGAGCTCGTGGTCGGCATCGCCGACGAAGTCGCGGTAGGCGAAGAACAACAATTCGATAATGTCCCAGCGCAATTCGCCGGCCCGCGGGGCAGGGGAAGTGCCGGCGGCGCCTTGCGAATCGGGGTTGGCCGGGCCCTTTGAAAAATTTATGTCAGTCATGTTGACATATCTTGGGTTCAATGTTACAAAACTGCCAGCCACGACGAAACTTTAAGTCGTTTCGAACTTGGTGACGTGTCAGGCAGCCGAAAAAGGCAGCGATGGCGGCAACGGCCGCAAATGGACTACCGTGCGATTGTCGAGCGGTATTTCGGCAAACATACTGGACTTCGGCATCCCGCAAAAGGATGTCGTCACGGACATGGCAGCGCAGGAAACCGGCCGCAAGGCGGGTGGTGGTGAAGTCCAGGCTTGTGACGTCCAGATCCAGAGGCAGGCCGGCGCCAGAATCGCGCCGATTCCGACAGCGGGAAGCAAGGGCAGGAAGCAAGGGCATGAGTTTGAAATTCGAAATCCAGCCTGCGGCGAATCCAACTCCTGAGCAGGACCGCTCGGCAAAGCTCGCGGATCCGGGTTTTGGCCGGATCTTCACCGATCACATGGCCATCGTCCGCTACAACCAGGCCAAGGGCTGGCATGACGCGCGAGTCGAATCCCGCGCCAATTTCCCGCTCGATCCGGCCGCGGCCGTGCTGCACTACGCGCAGGAGATTTTCGAGGGCCTCAAGGCCTACAAGCGCGACAACGGCGTGAACCTGTTCCGCCCCGACGCCAATGCGCGGCGCTTCAAGAGTTCGGCCGAGCGCATGGCGATGGCGCCGCTGCCCGAGGACGTGTTCATCGAAGCGGTCGAGCAGCTCGTGCGCATCGACAGCGCCTGGATCCCGGGCGGCGAGGGCAGTCTCTATTTGCGGCCCTTCATGATCGCGAGCGAGGTCTTCCTCGGCGTCAAGCCATCAGCGGAATACATCTTCGCCGTCATTGCCTCGCCGGTTGGCTCCTATTTCAAGGGCGGACCTGCGCCGGTGTCGATCTGGGTGTCGGAGAACTACACGCGCGCCGCGATCGGCGGCACCGGCGCCGTCAAGTGCGGCGGCAATTATGCGGCGAGCCTGCGCGCGCAGGCCGAGGCCATCGAGCGCGGCTGCGATCAGGTCGTCTTCCTCGATGCGGTCGAGCGCCGCTACATCGAGGAACTCGGCGGCATGAACGTCTTCTTCGTGTTCGACGACGGGTCGCTCGCGACGCCGCCACTCGGCACGATCCTCCCGGGTATCACCCGCGATTCCATCATCGCGCTGGCGAAGGATTCCGGCACGCCCGTGCGCGAGGAACCCTACACGGTCGATCAGTGGCGCGCGGATGCAGCCAGCGGAAAGCTGAAAGAGGCCTTCGCCTGCGGCACGGCCGCCGTCATCTCGCCGATCGGCAAGGTGTGTTCGACGAGCGGCGAGTTTCTGATCTCTGGCGGCGTGGCCGGCCCGGTCGCCATGGGGCTGCGCAAGAAGCTGGTCGACATCCAGTACGGTCGCGCTGAAGACCCGCACGACTGGATCAGAAAGGTCCTGTGACCGGGAGAAGGTGGCGTGGACGCAGTCCACGCCGGGTGAGGTTGCCGTCGCGTGCCGCGATGCTGCAACACAAAAAATTAAGCGTTCGCCTCTATACAAAAGTGAGATCGCGAACACGCGCTCTCACTTTTTGAGCTTCATCTTTTTCAAGTCTCATCGAAGCATTGCTCGCTAATTCATATTCTTGAACGCTTCGGGCGCCGCTGCCAGGTGAAGGACCGAGGGTCCCATCACATTCTTGGTGTGAACGAACTCAAGCGAAACTTCATCTCGAAAAAGCTGTGGTGTTTCAGATTCAAAGCACCGTCTCCTCATCCGCAATCTCACCACTCGCAGAACTCGATTGACCGCGTGACGTACCTCAGCCCCACAAGGTTGGACCTTTGAAGCGCATTCTTGCGAGGCGGCCGATAGCGTGAACCGTCTGGCGCGCTTGCGCGACCAACTCCCGGTTTGTGCGCAGCGGGCAGGTGACGATGACCTCGGTTCTCTCAATGGTTTCCAAATGCGTCGTGGCGGCCGCCTTCGCGGCGGCGCTCGCCGTTCTCGGCTCCCCCACGTCGGCTACGAGGGCCGAAGATCGCTCCCCGGTGATCGACGTCAGCTCTGCCAATGCGGAGATGAATGCCGCGATTGCAAAGGCGCGGGCCACGCTGCCGACGTTCTGGGCCTGCTATGACGCGGCAAAGCCGTCGGAGACCGGTCACTCCCTCAAGGCGCGCTTTCCGAATCCAAGGACCAATGGCGAGCACATCTGGATCTCAGATGTGAAGAAGATCGCGGACGGCCGCTATTCGGGAAGGTTCGCCAACGCGCCGCGTGATTTGCCCGGCAAGAAGGCCGGCGATGTGACCGAGTTCAGGGAGGCCGACATCTCGGACTGGATGTTCACGCGGAACGGCAAGATCGTCGGAGGCGAGACCATCAGGCCGCTGCTGAAGGCAATGCCGAAGGCCGATGCCGACGCGCTCCGCGCGAGGATGGAAACCCCTTAAGGTCGGCTCAAGGGCGAGGTGGCGGCGTAAGGACCGTTACGGCCCAGATCCAAATCTTCGTCAAAGCCCGGCCATGGCGGGGTCTGGTGCCGGCCGTGCGACACGGTTGCCCGGTCGCGTCTTGGCTGGTACCAACGCCGCCCATGGCTGAAAAACCCAAAAAACCCCAGAAACTCCGTGCCCGCCTGCCGCGCGGGCTGGAAGATCGTGGCCCGGCCGCAATCGCGGCCACCCGCCAGATGGTCGAGAAAATCCGCGAAGTCTACGAGCGCTACGGCTTTGAGCCGGTCGAAACGCCGGCGATGGAGTTCACCGACGCGCTCGGAAAATTCCTGCCCGACCAGGACCGGCCGAACGAGGGCGTGTTCTCGTTCCAGGACGACGACGAGCAGTGGATCTCGCTGCGCTACGACCTGACCGCGCCGCTGGCGCGTTATGTCGCGGAAAATTTCGACGCGCTGCCAAAACCGTATCGCAGCTACCGCGCCGGCTATGTCTACCGCAACGAGAAGCCAGGCCCCGGCCGCTTCCGCCAGTTCATGCAGTTCGACGCGGATACGGTAGGCAGTGCCTCGCCAGCAGCCGATGCCGAGATGTGCATGATGGCGGCGGACACGATGGAAGCACTCGGCATTCCCCGCGGGAGCTATGTGGTGAAGGTGAATAACCGCAAGGTGCTGGATGGGGTGCGCGACGCGCTCGGCATCACCGATGACGGGCAATGGCTGACCGTGATGCGCGCGATCGACAAGCTCGATCGGCTCGGCATCTCCGGCGTTCAGCAATTGTTGGGCGAGGGCCGCAAGGACGAGTCAGGTGACTTCACCAAGGGCGCCGGTCTCAAGGCGGAAGACATTGCCCTGGTCGTCGGTGCGATCGAACAGGGTGCTCAGATCGATGCACGGCTGCGCGACAGCAAGATCGGGCAGGAAGGCCGCGACGAACTCGACGCAATCGGCAAGCTTGTTTCGGCATCGGGCTATGGGTCGGATCAGATCGTCATCGATCCTTCCGTCGTGCGCGGCCTCGAATACTACACCGGCCCCGTCTACGAGGTCGAACTCACCCTCGAAACCAAGGACGAAAAAGGCCGACCCGTCCGCTTCGGCTCGGTCGGCGGCGGCGGCCGTTACGATGGACTGGTCTCGCGCTTCCGTGGCGAGCCGGTGCCGGCGACGGGTTTCTCGATCGGCGTATCGCGTCTGCAGGCCGCGCTGACGATGCTCGGCAAGCTCGACACGCGGCCGGAATTCGGCCCCGTCGTCGTCACCGTATTCGATCGCGATCGCGTCGCCGATTACCAGAAGATGGTCGCGCAGTTGCGCAATGCGAACATCCGCGCCGAACTCTATCTCGGCAACCCGAAGAACATGGGCAACCAGCTCAAATATGCCGACCGCCGCAATTCGCCGTGTGTGATCATCCAGGGCTCGGATGAAAAGGCGCGCGGCGAAATTCAGATCAAGGACCTGATCGAGGGCGCGAAGGCGGCGGCTGCGATCGCCTCCAACCAGGAATGGCGCGAGACCCGTCCGGCGCAGTTTTCCTGCGCCGAGGACGAGATCGTCGCAAAGGTGCGCGAAGTGCTGGCGCGCCATGACGTGAAGTGGGGATAGCTATTCATTCCAGGCGTGATGCCCGGCCTTGTGCCGGGCATCCACGTCTTGTTTGATGGAAGAGATCGTGGACGGTCGGGATCGCAGACAAGTTTACGCAGTCTGCGAAAGCAGACTACTATGCTTGGCCGTGACGAAAGAAAAACAACGAGGAGACGACAATGCCTGAGATTACCGTGAGCATGGCCGCGGGCCGCACCGACGAGCAGAAGGCCGGCATGATGCGCGACATCACCCAGGCGCTGGTCAAGAACCTCGGCGTCGATGCCGATGCGGTCGTGATCCAGATCAACGAAGCGCCGCTGGCCCACAAGATGAAGGGCGGCAAGACGTTTGTGGAACGGGCGGCTGCGGCGAAGAAGTAGCGCCTCTCTATCACGGTCGTCCCTGCGAACGCAGGGACCCATAACCACCGATGTAGGTTGCTGGACAAAGCTGGAGCTCCAGCGTGCCGCAACAATGGCGATTTGTGGTTATGGGTCCCGGCTCAAGGCCGGGACGACAGCGCTTTTGCGGAAGCATCCCATGGACGCACGCGACTTCATCAAGATCGGCATGAGCGCCGAGCGGACGCTGGTCGTGCCGGCCGAGCGCACGGTCGGGCATTTCGTGCCGGGCATGCCGATGGTCTATGCGACGCCGATGATGATCCTGGAAATGGAGATGGCATCCAGCGATGCCATCAGGCCGCATCTTCAACCGGGCTGGATCACCGTTGGCACCGAGGTCGATATCCGCCATCTCGGCGCCTCGCTGGTCGGCGCGACCGTGCGCGTCACGGGAAAGGTCATAGCGGTCGAGCGCCGCGTGATCCGCTTCGAGGTCGAGGCCTTCGAGGGCGAACGCAAGATCGGCGACGGCCGCCACGCCCGCGGCCTCGTCAATACCGAGACGTTTACGAAGCGGCTGGCAGGGAAGTAGCTGGCGAACTCTGACGTCATCCCCGGGATGAACGCGAAGCGTTCACCCGTGAGGTGCGCGCTTTTGCGCGCCTCGAAGGATGGGCCACGGGCCGTGCACCCTTCGAGGCTCGCTGTACGCGAGCGCCTCAGAGAGTGTGATTTTTTTGACGTCGGGCAAGCCAGTCTAGCCGATAGCTAATGCAGTGTGATTCTCTGGCGATATGGATTCGCGGGAGGCGATGATGGCTGCCGATGAATTGTTTGGAGACCTGCCGGATCAGGCGAAGCCGCAAGCCGAAGCGGCGCCGCTCGGCGCGCCGCGGCTGCGTGAACCGCAACGCGACCAGATCGCGTTGCGCGCGGTGGATATCGAGAGCCTGATCGGGGAAGACCATCCGGTGCGCCTGATCTGGTCTTATGTCGAAGAGCTTGATCTGAGTGAACTGGAGAACCGGATCAAAGCCAGGGGCGACCGCCCCGGTCACCCCGCGACATCGCCGCGGCTTTTGCTGGCGCTGTGGCTCTATGCCACCAGCGAGGGCGTTGGCAGCGCACGCGCCTTGGAGCGGCTGTGCGAGAGCCACGATGCCTATCGTTGGCTGTGCGGTGGCGTGTCGGTGAACTATCACATGCTGGCGGACTTCCGGGTCGGTTGCGCCGATCTGCTGGACCGGCTGCTCAGCGAGCATCTGGCGGCGCTGGCGAAGGCTGGCCTCGTCAATCTGGAGACGCTGGCGCAGGATGGGGTGCGGGTCCGGGCCAGCGCGGGAGCCGCCTCGTTCCGGCGCGAGGCGACACTCGACCGGCACCTGGCACAGGCTGAGGCAGCGGTGGAAGATCTCAAGCGCGAGGTCGATACACGCTCGGACGCCAGCAATCAGCGCACCCGGGCGGCCAAGGAGCGAGCCGCGCGGGAGCGCCGCGCGCGCGTGAAAGCGGCGCAGACGGCGCTGGCCGAGATCAAGCAGCAGCGCAAGGAGCGCGAAGAAAAGCGCGGCAATGGCAAGAAGCCGAAGGAGCCGCGCGCATCCACGACGGACGCCGATGCACGGGTCATGAAGATGGCCGACGGCGGCTTCCGCCCAGCTTACAACGTGCAGGTAAAGAGTGCGGCCGGCCAGCAGATCGTCGTTGACACCAGGATTTGCAACACCGGGTCCGACCGCGGCCTGATGCGTCCCATGCTGGAGCGGCAGCGCACGCGCCCTGGCGGTCTGCCCAAAGACCATCTCGTCGATGGCGGCTTTGGCAGCGCGGAGGACATCGAATGGGCGCATGCCGAGGGCGTCGAGGTCTTTTGTCCGCCCACTCAATCCAAGCACGGCACCGATCCGTACCTGCCGCGGCGCGGCGACGGCCCGGGGGTACTGGCCTGGCGCGCGCGAATGGCGAGCGAAGCGGGCAAGGCCCGGTACAAGCCCCGTTCGATTTGCGAGTGCATCCATGCCCGCTGGCGCAACTGGGACCTGCGGCAATTAACCGTGCGCGGCATCGAAAAGGTCCGCGCCGTCGTGCTCTGGTACGCCCTCACCAACAACATCCTGCAAGGCAACCGCCTCTGCAGTGCATAAACGAGAGCTCATCGACAAACTCAAACCCCAAAACCGCCATTTGCCGCGACGAGCAGCCGCCACCTCGCTCCAAAGCTCCGCAGCGGCCAAAAGCGTCACAAGCTCTCAGGGTGACGGGTCAGCAAACCTACTTCGCCAGGTCCTTCGACCGTTGCGTCGCCGCGGCAATCGCGCGGATCATCAGCGGCTGCATTCCGTCCTTGCCCATCAGCACTTCCAGCGCGGCCGCCGTGGTGCCGCCGGGCGAGGTGACGTTCTGGCGCAGCGTCGCGGAATCCTGTTCGGAGCGATGCAGCAATTCGCCGGAACCCGCGACGGTCTCGCGCGCGAGTTTTGTGGCGAGATCCGCCGGCAGGCCGGCCTCGACGCCGGCGCGCGCGAGTTCTTCGGCGAGCAGGAACACGTAGGCCGGGCCGGAGCCGGAGACGGCGGTCACCGCGTCCATCAGGCTTTCATCGTCGACCCATTCGACCGCGCCGGTGGCGCGCAGCAGCGCATCGGCGGTGCCGCGCTGCGCGGCGCTGACATTCTTCGCCGCGACCGCAACCGTGATGCCGCGCCCGATCGCGGCCGGCGTGTTCGGCATGGCGCGAACCACCATGCCGCCGCAGACTTCTTCAAGGGCAGCAATCGTCGTGCCCGCCATGATCGAGACCACCAGCGTATTCGATCCGACGAGCTTCTTCAGCGCCGGACCCGCTTCGCGGAACATCTGCGGCTTGACCGCGACCACCAGCGTATCGGCCGGGCCGGGGTCGTTCGGATTGAGGCGGACGCCCTTGGCGGCGAGCGCGCCGATCTCGGGGGACGGCTGCGGCTCGACCACCACGACGCGGTTGGCGTCGAGGCCGCCGGCCAGCCAACCGGCCAGCATCGCGCCGCCCATCTTGCCGGCGCCGGCCAGCGCGATGGCGCCGTGGACGTTAGTGAGGGAATTAGTTACCGACGACGACATAGGAAATACTCCCTCGTCGTCCCTGCGAACGCAGGGACCCATAACGACAGCCGGTTCTAGTCAAGCGAGAGAAAGCCCACAAGCTGTTTGCTTGGGCCGTGAGGTCACGGCGTATGGGTCCCTGCGTTCGCAGGGACGACATCGAATGTGCGGAAGCCGCGAGCCCTACGCCTCGCCCTCGGTATCGAACATCGCCGCGCTCATCGCCTCGGCGGCGGTCTTCCCGGCCCAGACCACGAACTGGAACGCGGGGTAATAGCGCTCGCAGGCGTGAATGGCGCCGGCCAGCATGACCTCGCACTGTGCGCTGGAGGCGGTCAGCCCGCCCGGCAGCACCAGCGCCTGCCGGTACATGATCATGCCGCTGTGGGTCCAGATGTCGAAATGGCCGACCCATAATTGCTCGTTGATCGCCGCGATCAGCCGCTGCACTTCGGGGCGGCGCGCCAGCGGAATCTTCATGTCGAAGGCGGCGGCCAAATGCAGCGCCTCGATCTCCGCCATCCAGGTGAACGAGAGCTGATAGTCCGTCCAGCTGCCCTTGGAGACGATCGTGACTTCGTCTTCGCCGGAGCGCTCGAACGCCCAGTTGTTTTCGGCGGCAATGTCCTCGACCGCCGCCAACGGGTTGTTCCGGGAATCGATAATGCCTTCGAGGAGGGACATGCCGTCTCGACCTTGTTTTTGGATTCTTCTGATACGCACACGGAGCTCGTTGAACTGATGCATCGGCGCCGTCTGCACTCCCCCCGATCGCTGATCCTCCCGGGGTGTCGAGGCTCAAGTGATGTGATTTGCGGAATCCGCGCAACTCACCCCTGAGTCCGTCCACAGGCCAAAGCGGCGTCGTCCACAGCAGATCGCGGGCCTTAGTTATTAAGAAGAGAACAAACCGGAATCGGATTCGAGCGCCGCGGAGTCCGGCGGCCGACGAAATCAAGCCGGTCCGCCACAATAGTTAATAGATCGTGATGGTTAATAGACCGTTAATCCCCTTGGGATGACTACATCTAGCGTCCCTCGCCGCCGATACGCCCGCGCATACGGAGGCAGAGGCTGGTTCCGGCCTCCGCGCGCGAGGACGCCGACGCCATCATGGACACGATCAGGCATTCGAATGGTCGGTGCAGAGCGGCAACAGCTTCTGGAAATCACCGACGTGGTCACGCGATTGCAGAAAATTCCCGAGCTGCTGAAAGCAGATCAACAGGCGGCTTGAAGCGCCCGCGGGAACGCCGCGGTCCTATTTCTCGCGCGCAACTACCGGACACGCCTCGATCGCCGTCCCCGGCCACGCGCCTTCGATTTCGACGCAGGGTCGGGAAGCATCGACGCGCAAGCCATATCGCTCCAGCAAAGGTTCGCGGATCGGCTTGCCGCGCGTGTGCAATCCCCACGCGCCGCCCGGCGGCGGATCTTGCAACGCGGTGCGAATGCGGCGGTCGAACTTGCCGTCGGGCATGATCGGCAGGGCAATGTCGGCGATCTGATAGAACCGCGACTGTGGTGGTAGAAGCGGGGCGATATAGGCCAGCGGCTTGTCGAGAAGAAGATAGATCGCGGGCTGCTCAAGCGATTTGGAGATCGTCGGGTTGTACGTATTGGACCAGGGGCGGCGGAACCAGTCTCCCGGTTGCGACCACAGCGCGATGGCCAGGGCAACAGCAAGCATCACCGCATTCATGCGCACCGGAGATGTGCCAGTCGAGGCAGATCCGGGCGTAGCGGCGATGCAGCGATGGGCCAGCAGGACGATCAAGGGTGCGCACAACAGCTCCAGCACGATCGCGTAGCGCTGGATCGAAAACACGGCGAGCCATGCCGCATAGGAGACGGCGAAGAACAGCAGGAACTGGGTATCGCGGCGCGTGAAGATATCGGTGCGTGTGACGAGGCCTCGGCCGATGCCGAGCACGATCAACACGGTTGCGACCGCAAACCGCGCGTCGCGAAACGGATATTCCGAGCTCCTGTTGTCGCCGACCAGCCAATAGAAGGGATACGCCAGGGCGTCCAGCATACCCCGGGGCAGGAATTGCCAGTCCATGATGTTCATCGGGGCCAATTCCCGGGACTGGAAGACGGCGTTGAAGAGCGGGAAAATCGGATTGCCCAGCTCGCGCCAGAGCATCAGCCCCCACGCGCCACCCGTGGCCAACGCGCCGAGCGCGCCGCCAACACCGAGGCAGAGCGTTGCCAGCAGCGGCCGGCTGGCGGCAAGCACGGCGGCGGCGGCACCGATCGCATAGACCGCATTGGTCAATTTCAGCCCGACGGCCGCGCCGATCATGAGGCCTGCGAGAACGTAGCGTCCGTGATGCGATCCATTCGCCGACAGGATCAGGACACAGCCGGCCAGAATCGGAAGTGCGGTGAGAATGTCGGAGAAGCTCGTGCCCACCTCCGAAAGCGTCATCGGCCCGACCGCGGCAATCAGGATCGATGCGCCGATCGCACTCGCCGTCGCCGCTTCCCGCAACAGGACGCGGACGAGAAAATAGATCAGCAGCAAATTGAGGCCGTGCACCGCGCCGATGATCATCAGGCCGTAGGGCAGCGGCAGCAAATGGCGCAGATAATAAACCGGGAAATAGATGGTCGGATTGAAATAGGTCTGGAAGCCGGGCGGCAGCGCGTCAATGCCATAGCGGTCGTTGATGACCGCCCAGACATTGTACTCGTGGTAGTTCTGCCAATCCCAGTTGACGTCTTCGCCGACAAACCAGGTGTAGATCGCGCCGGCCAATAGCGAGCCGAGCGCGATGGCCATCGGCACCAGGACGTTGGTTTGAAGAAGCGGCGTTTGCCAGGCCCGGTCCGCGCGCCTTGCTGCATCCATGTCGGCAACGTCAGCGGCGTGTGTCACGCTTGTTCCCCGTGCGTCGCCCCAGGCGATCTGGAATTGGGCGCGATAGACACCTCTAGGATGCCGGCTTTAAGGATTCGTGAATGTTTCGCCGTGCATCGATACGCGCCGGATCGTTTGCAAATCGCGCGTTAACGCTCATTCGCTAGCGTCGCACAGCTCCCTTGCAGGATAGGCCCATGATCTCGGAGTTCGACACCGCTTCCCTCCGCTCGCCGTCAGGTACGGCGGGGCGGGACGGGCTGGCGCCGATGCCGCTGCTTCTGACCGGGCTGGTGTTCCTCGTCGCCATCCTGCTACGGCAGGCCGTTCCGCTCAATACCGATGTGAGCTGGCTGCTGGTGGTGTGCGAACGCATGCTGGATGGTCGGCATCTCTATCGCGATATCATCGAGATCAACCCGCCGATGGCGGCCTTCGCCTATCTGCCGGGCGTGGCGCTGGCGCGCATTCTCGGCGTCGATCCGCGGCATGTGATCGATGCCCAGCTTCTGCTGCTCGCGGCGGCCTCCCTGTTCGCGGTGTCACGCATCCTGCGTCTGTCGCCGTCGCTGTCTGGATTGAACTGGGGTCCGCTGGTGATCTGGGCCGCGGCCGTGGTGACGGTGCTGCCGATGCATGTCTTCGCCCAGCGCGAACACATGGCAATGCTCACCTTTCTTCCCGCGCTCGCCGTCTACGCGCTGCGCAGCAACCGCGAACCGGTGCCGCTATGGGCAATTCTGATCGCAGGCGTGGGCGCCGGCATCACGCTCGCCTTCAAGCCGTTCTTCACGGTGCCGGCGGCATTCTGCATCCTGTTCGCCGCCATCCGTTCACGCTCCTGGCTCGCGCTGTTTGCGCCGGAGAACATCATCACGGCCGTGCTGGTGACAATAGTCAGTGTCAGCACGTACATCTTTTACCCCGAATATTTCACGGTCACCTATCCGCTTGTTCGCGACACCTACCTGTCGTGGTCGATGCCGGCCTCGGCCATCTTCCTGAACGACGCCACGCTGGTCTTCGCGATCGCGATGGTTTCGGTGCTGCTGGCACGGCAGAACCGAACGTCCGACCCGCTGTTGCTGGTCACGGTGCTGGCCGCCGCAGGATTTGCCATCTCGTTCTTCCTGCAGCGGCGCGGCTGGGCCTATCATTCCTATCCGATGGTCGCGGTGGCGTTGCTTGCGATGGGCTATGCGCTGACAGCAGCCCCGGGATCGCGCTCGCGCCGCGGTGAAGCCCTTTCAGCGTTCGTGCTGGCGGTGACCTTCATCGTCGGCATGCAGTGGTTCTATGCCGGAGTCTATGTCGGCCCGGTCAGGCAAGCTGTCGAGGGCCTCAAGCCGCATCCCCGGATACTGGTGCTGAGCGGGGAGGCCGCCATCGGTCACCCGCTGGTGCGGGATCTCAACGGCGTCTGGGTTTCCCGCCAGGAAAATCTCTGGATCCGCGAGTTCGTGCGGCTGACGCGCGAAAGGACCTCTGTCGATGCGGCGACCGATGCCAAGCTGAACGATTATCTGGCACTCGAGCGCAAATGGCTGATCGAGGATTTCAAAAAGCTGCCGCCTGACCTCGTCCTGGTCGACAATCTGCGCAATGATTGGGGCGCCTGGGCGCGCGCCGACGCCGAAGTGTCGCAGCTCCTCAAGCCCTACACGCTCGTGCGTTCGGTCGAAGGGATCGACATCCTGCGCCGGAACGAATAGCCGCTTTGCGGCAGCTATTTCTGCGAGACGCCGATGATGAACGTGTAAGGCACGCGCGAATAGTCGTCGCGAATGGCGAGGTTCACTTTTCCGAAGGCGCGCCGAAGCACCTGATCGTAGCCGTCCCGGTCACGGACGAACTCGCCGCGATCGTTGTCGAGCAGCCATTTGGCGATGCGCGACTGGCCCTCGCGGTAGCAGCCGTCGAGGGTGAACAGAACGCCGTCACTCCTGAGGACGTCGCGGATGTCGGCGAGCGTGGCCTGCAGGTCGTCATCAGCGATGTGATGCAGCACGCCGTTCATCATGACGACGTCGGCGCCGGCGAATTCGCGGGCGGCTGCGGCATCGAAATGGCGGCAATGAAACGTGCCGAGATGGCCAAACGAGCGCCTCGCATAGGCGATATAGGCCTCGTCGATATCGAAGCCGGTATATTCGATACCATCAGGCAGATGGCGCAGGATATGGCCGGGCCCGCATCCGATATCGATCACCCGCATTCCCGGCCGCAGCGCCAGGTAATCGGCGATCGCCTTGACGCGGGCGCCGAAGAAGCCGCCGGCATTCTGGTAGGCCTGATAGAGCGCAGGATGGCTCAGGATCGCTTTCATCACGAGGCCTCGTCGTAGGCGTGGCTGCGCGCTTTCGGTCCCGACTGGGCCAGCAGGGTGTTGAACGCTGTCGTTTCCATGTCGCTCTCGCCGTCGGCCGCGCTGTGCGGCAGCCGTCCACGCCGGTGAATATGCGAGATCACGAACAGCGGGCGGTTCTTCGACTGGATGTAGATGCGGCCGATATATTCCCCGATCAGCCCCAGCACGAGAAGCTGGACCGAGGAGATCATGACGACCAATAGCGTCAGACTGGTCCATCCGGGCACGGTGCCTGACAGGATCCAGCTGATCACCGCGCCAATGCCGACGAAGGTGAGAACGGCGGTCAGCAGCGCGCCGACATAGGTTGCGATCCGCAGCGGCACCATTGAGAAGCTGATCAGCGCGTCGCCCGCAAAGCTGATCATCTTCGCCAGCGGATATTTGGTCGAGCCGGCGTAACGCGGTTTGCGGTCGTATTCATAGGCGACCTGCTTGTAGCCGAGCCATGCCACCATGCCGCGGATGAAGCGGTCATGCTCCGGCATCTGCACCAGCTGGTCGGAAATGCGCCGGCTCATCAGCCGGAAATCGCCGGTGTCCACCGGGATATGGACCCGCGTGATCCGCGCGAGCAGGCGGTAGAAGGCCTCGGCCGATTTCTTCTTGAAGCGGGTTTCGCCGGCGCGGCTGCGCCGCAGGCCATAGACGACGTCGGCGCTTTCCCGCGCCATCATCTCGTACATCGGCGTCAGCAGTTCGGGCGGATCCTGCAGGTCGGCGTCGATGACCAGCACGAGGTCGCCGCGCACCGTCGACAGCCCCGCGGTTAGCGCCAGTTGATGTCCGTGGTTGCGGGAGAGCCGTACCGCGACGACGTTGCGGTCTTCCGCCGAGAGCTGGTTGATCAGCTTCCAGGTGTCGTCGGTCGAGCCGTCATCGATCAGGATCAGCTCGAACCGCTGGCCGCACAGCGCACGCGCCGCGGCCGTCATATGATGGTGGAATTCGCGCAGGCCTTCCTCTTCGTTGTAGCAGGGTACAACGATGGACAGAAACATCTTGCCGGGGCGTGGCGTCCCGTCCTGAATTTCCATGGGTCTGGCGGCCTGTCCGGCAATGAATCGGTTCGAAGTTCTGCCTGCGATAATCAATGAAGCCCGGTTAATTGTTCATCAATTTTTAGAGCCGCGAGCGTACGATTCGTCGAAGCGCGCTGCGGCTGAATTAATCAAATGTTTAGGCGCTATCTAAACGTTGCGTCACGATGCACCGGCCCTTGTTCGCGGCAAGGGGGCGGGCCGGCGTCGTTCGGGAAGATGGATCGCTGATATGGACAAGGCCGAATTCGATCGCTTCGCCGACGCCTATTACGACCAGCATCGTGAGAACGTTGCGGTCACCGGCGAGGGCCCGGAATATTTCGCCGAATACAAGATCAGGCAGCTCCGGGCGATCGTCGAACGCGAGCAGATCGGCGTGTCGCGGATCTGCGACTTCGGCAGCGGGATCGGCAATTCCATTCCGTTCTTCCGAAAATACTTTCCCGATGCGGCGCTGACATCATCTGATGTCTCGGATCGCAGCCTCAGGCTCGGCAAGCAGCGTTATCCCGGAGACGGCACCTATGTTCTGATCGAGGGCAGCCGGATCCCCTGCGAAGCCGGCGCGTTCGATGTCGCATTCTCGGCCTGCGTGTTCCACCACATCCCCCACGAGGAGCATGTGACGTGGTTGAAGGAGTTGCACCGGATCACGCGTATCGGTGGCCTGATCGCGATCTTCGAGCACAATCCGCTGAACCCGCTCACGGTTCATGCGGTGAATACGTGTCCGTTCGACGAGAACGCCAAATTGATCTTTGCGCGCAGTCTGGCGAAGCGATTGAGCGCCGCGGGATGGGCATCGCCCCGCATTCAATACAATCTGTTTTTCCCGCGCAGCCTCGCCCGGCTGCGCCCGCTCGAAGCCAGCCTCGGCTGGCTTCCGTTCGGTGCGCAATATGTGGCCTTCGCGCGCAAGGCATAGCCGCAATCGTGGCGGCCTTACTCCGGCTTGAGGCCGCCGGTGCGGACCACCTTGCCCCACTTCTCGGTTTCGCCTGCGATCAGTCTGCCGAAATCGGCCGCTGAGCCCGGCATCGGCTCGCCGCCAATGGCGGCAAGCTTCGCCTTCAAGCCGGGATCGGCGATCGCTACATTGATTTCCTTGTTGAGCTTGTCGACGATCTCGGCCGGCGTGTTTTTCGGGGCGGCGAAGCCGTACCACTGGCTGGCTTCATAGCCCGCCACGGTATCCGCCACCGTCGGAACCTCCGGGAGATCCGGCATACGCGCGGCCGTGGTCACCGCGAGCGCACGCAGCTTGCCGGTCTTGACGTACTCGGCGGTGCCCGGCGCGGCCGCGAACAGAATCTGCACCTGGCCGCCGAGCAAATCCGATAGCGCGGGCCCCTGGCCGCGATAGGGGACGTGGACCATGTCGACGCCGGCCATCATCTTGAACAACTCGCCCGCCATGTGCGGCGCGCTGCCGCTGCCGGCCGAGGCCATGTTGACCTTTCCGGGGTTGGCTTTGGCGTAAGTGATGAATTCGGCCAGCGTTTGCGCCGGCACCGAGGGGTGGACCAGCACCACCATCGGCACCCGAATGACGCCGGCGACCGGCCCGATATCGCGGACGAAATTGAAGCTGAGCTTTTCGTAGAGCGAGGCGTTCACCGCATTCGGGACGGTTGCCAGCAGCAGCGTGTAGCCGTCAGGTGCCGCGTTCACGACCGCCTCGGTGCCGATATTGCCGCCGGCGCCGGTGCGGTTCTCGACCACGAAGGGTTGTCCGAGGTGATCGGCCAGCCACTGGCCGATCAGGCGCGCGGTAATGTCGACGCCGCCGCCGGCGGCGAAGCCCGCGACGATTTTCGTCGGCCGCGTCGGATAATCGAGCGCGGACGCCAGTTGCGGCAAGGCGGGCATAGCTATGAGTGCGCCGGCGAGTTTGAGGAAATTCCGGCGAAGAAGAAGTTTCATGTCGAGCGCCCCCCTGTTGACAGAAGCCTATCCCAATTGCGGCGGCCCGAGTAAAGGCCATCAGCGGATCACGCGCGTGCGCCCTGTTCCGGCGGCATGGGGACATGCCGATTCCCCATGCCAAAGATGCTTGCTGACGCCCCGGCGTTGGTCATATTCTCAAGGCAGGTCGTCCATTCCGGTCGGCCGATGTTCTCAGGGCGGGGTGAAAATCCCCACCGGCGGTAAGGGTGACGTAGCCCAAGCCCGCGAGCGCCTTCTTTTCTCCCGAGAAGAAGGGTCAGCAGATTCGGTGTGATTCCGAAGCCGACGGTTACAGTCCGGATGAAAGAGAACGGTTTGCGGCGGCCTTCGCGCGTTTGCGTGTGGGCTGACGTCGTTCCGTATGCCCTGATTCTGGTCCTGAAAGAGGAAAGCCATGAATCAGATGTTGCAAGAGACTGAAGTCCAATCCCAACCCCAAACGGTCGACGCGAGTGGCGTTCCCGACGTCCCCGAGCGTCCACCGGCGCCTGTGCATCCGCGCTTCGTCAAGCCGCAGCGGGTCGCGTTCGTGCAGTCGTCCTGGCACCGCGACGTGGTCGAGGAATGCCGCATCGCGTTCCTCGAAGAGATCGAGGCGAGGCATATCTCGCGCGCGCAGGTCGATCTGTTCGAGGTGCCGGGTTCGTTCGAGATACCCCTGCATGCGCAACTGCTCGCCAAGACGCGGCGCTACACCGCGATCGTGGCCGCCGGCCTCGTGGTCGACGGCGGTATCTACCGCCACGAATTCGTCGCCGACACCGTGATCAAGGCGCTGATGGATGTGCAGCTCAAGACCGAGGTGCCGGTATTCTCCGCGGTGCTGACGCCGCAGCAATTCCATGACAGCGCCGTGCACCACGATTTCTTCCGTAAACATTTCGTCATCAAGGGCATCGAGGTCGCGGAAGCCTGCGCCAGCACGCTGCACAGTCTGGAGCGGCTGCGCGGACAGGTGGCTGCGGGGATCGTAGGGTAGGCGAAAAGAACCGTAGGATGGGTAGAGCGCAAGCGAAAGCCATCACCTCGCCTCGCCGGAAGCTATTGATGGGTTTCGCTGCGCTCTACCCATCCTACGGGCTGACGGCGGTTGTGAGGCGCCCCTCACAATCGGCTGATTGTCATTTCCGATGCGCGACCTATAAACTCGGCGGCGGGAGGAGGCACGTCCGTGGAGACGGGCGGCCGAGACGATCATGTTCGAAGGACACGATCCCTATCTCGTCGCGCTCTCGGTGGTGATCGCGATTCTGGGAGGTTACACCGGCTTCGGCCTCACCGCGCGCATCCGCGGGACGCCGGACGCCAGTCATCGCGTGCTGCTGGCAGGCGCCGCATTCTTCCTCGCCATCGGCATCTGGACCATGCATTTCGTCGGCATGCTGGCGGCGCCGCTGCCGGAAGGCACAGTCTATCTGGTGCTGCCTACCATCGTGTCGTTCCTGATCTGCGCGCTGGTGGTCGGTATTTCCCTGTTTTTTGTCAGCGTCGGCGAGCCGCCGGTTTCCCGCGTGGTGTCCTCGGCAGTGCTGCTCGGGGTCGGTATCGCCAGCATGCACTATGTCGGCATGCATGGATTGTCGGGCAATTTCGCCATGACGCATGACGCCGGCATGGTCGTGCTGTCGGTCGCGATTGCGGTCGCCACGGCTTATGGCGGCCTGCGCGCATTCCTGGCGCGGCAGGGCGGCGTGCAACTCGCATTGAGCGCGATCGCCTACGGCTTCGCAGTGTCAGGCATGCACTACACCGCGATGGCCGGCATGCACCTGGTTCCCCCAGCGGAAGGGCCGCGTCACCACATCGGCGGGCTTGCCGCGTCGCCGCAAATACTGTCGCTGGTCGTGGCGTTGCTCTGCTTTGTGATCGCCGCAGGCTTTCTGCTTTCGCTGGTGCCTGATCCGCGCAATAAGGTTGCGGAGACGGCGGACAAGGTTGCCGCCACTCCGCAATCCGCCGCCTTTGTCGCAGAAATCCCATCGGCCGATGCCGGCGCGGTCCCGACCAGTCCGCGGCTCCGGCCGACGCCGCTCGGCGGCATTGGCCAGCCGCCCCGCGCCGCACCCGCGCCACGGTTGCCGGTCGAAGGCGCCGACGGCACCCATTTCATCGATACTGCCGATGTCAGGAGCGTCCGGGCCGACGCTCACTATACAAAGGTGCATGACGGCACCCGGGAGCGAATGTGCCCGTGGTCGATTTCGGAGGCTGAAGCCCAGCTCGACCCCGGACTGTTCCTCCGGGTGCACCGCAGCCACATCGTGGCAATGGCGCACGTCACCCTGGTTCGCAAGGAAGGCGATGGCGCGATCGTCGAACTCGACGGCCCGTCGCCACATCGCGTGCCGGTGAGCCGGGCCAAGATTGCCGAGGTCAAAGCCAGGCTGGGTCTCGTCAGGCGGCATGCCTCCTGAATAGGTCGGCAAGACTGACGCATTTCGTGCGCGTCAGTCCGCATTTCGTGCGATTTTCTCGACCTTGTGCCCGTGCGATTGCGCTTTAGAACACCTCCAATCAGCTTCGCCTCCAACGTCCGCAAAGGGCGAATGGAGGAGACGCATGATTCCTGGCCCGTTCAGCTATCACCGGCCGGCAACGGTGGCCGACGCCGTAAACCTGCTTTCGACTCTGGGGGACGAGGCCCGGCCGCTGGCCGGCGGCCACAGCCTGGTGCCGATGATGAAGCTCAGGCTCGCAAGCCCGGAGCATCTGATCGATCTGCATGGCGTCGCAGGCCTCAAGGGCATCCGCCGCGACGGCAACAAGATCGTGATCGGCGCGATGACCACCCAGCACGAATTGCTGGCGTCCGACGAGATCGGCTTGTCCTTGCCCATTCTGGACGAAACCGCGCTTCTGATCGCCGATCCCCAGGTGCGTTATCGCGGTACCATCGGCGGCAACGTCGCCAATGGCGATCCCGGCAACGACATGCCGGCGCTGATGATGACGCTCGGTGCCAGCTATCGGCTTGAGGGCAAGTCGGGCGGGCGCGACGTTGCAGCAAGCGAGTTCTACCAGGGCGCCTATTTCACCGCGCTCGAGCCCGGCGAACTCCTGACCGCGATTTCCATCCCGGTCCCGCCGGCCGGTCACGGCTATGCCTACGAGAAACTCAAGCGCAAGGTGGGCGACTATGCCACCGCCGCCGCCGCCGTGGTGCTGACGATGGCCAGCGGCAAGGTCGCCACCTGTCAGATCGGCCTGACCAACCTTTCGGAAACGCCGCTGCTTGCCGAGGACGCCGCGAAAGCGGTGATCGGCACCAGCCTCGATCCGGCCACGCTGAAGAAGGCCTCCGCTGCCGCGGAAGCCATCATGTCGCCGGCCGCGGACGCCCGCGGGCCGGTCGAATACCGCAAACATGTCGGCGGCATCATGGTGATGCGCGCGCTGCAGCGCGCCGCCGGCCGCGCACGTTAGGGGAGAAACAGATGGCAAAGACTCACATCACCATGAAGGTGAACGGCGCCGAGGTCGAAGGCCTCGCCGAACCGCGCACGCTGCTGGTGCATTTCATCCGCGAAAACCTGGCGATGACCGGCACCCATATCGGCTGCGAAACCACCCATTGCGGCGCCTGCACCGTCGATATCGACGGCATGTCGGTGAAGTCATGCACCATGTTCGCGGTGCAGGCTAACGGCTCGGACATCGTAACGATCGAAGGCATGGCCAATGCAGATGGCTCGCTGTCGGCGCTGCAGGAAGGTTTTCGGATGATGCACGGGCTGCAATGCGGCTTCTGCACGCCCGGCATGATCATGCGCGCACACCGCCTGCTCAAGGAGAATCCATCACCGACGGAATCGGAAATCCGCATGGGCATCTCCGGCAACATCTGTCGCTGCACCGGCTATCAGAACATCGTCAAGGCGATCCAATACGCCGCCGCCAAGATCAATGGCGTTGAATTCAAGGAGGCTGCGGAATGAACGACATGACTCCCACGCGGGAACAACGCGAAGCCAAGCTGGAAGGCATGGGCTGCAAGCGCAAGCGGGTCGAAGACATCCGCTTCACCCAAGGCAAGGGCAATTACGTCGACGACCTGAAACTGCCGGGCATGCTGCACGGCGATTTTGTCAGATCGCCGCATGCGCACGCGCGCGTCAAGAAGATCGACGACACTGAGGCGCTGAAAGTGCCGGGCGTGCTCGCTGTGATCACCGCTGAGACGCTGAAGACCGTCAACCTCGCCTGGATGCCGACGCTCGCCGGCGACGTGCAGATGGTGCTGGCCGACGGTAAGGTGCTGTTCCAGAATCAGGAAGTCGCTTTCGTCGTCGCCACCGACCGCTATGCGGCCGACGACGGCATCAACAAGGTCGTGGTCGAATACGAGCCGCTGCCGGTCGTGATTGACCCGTTCAAGGCCATGGACGCCGACGCCCCGGTGCTGCGCGAAGACCTCGCCGGCAAGGCCACGGGCGCGCATGGTCCGCGCAAGCATCACAATCACATCTTCGAGTGGACCGTCGGCGACAGGGATCTGACGGATGCCGCCTTCCGCAAGGCTGAGGTGACGATCAAGGAGATGATCTCCTACCATCGCACCCATCCGTCGCCTCTGGAGACCTGCCAGTGTGTCTGTTCGTTCGACAAGATCAAAGGTGAGCTGTCGATCTGGGGCACCTTCCAGGCGCCGCATGTGATCCGCACCGTCGTGGCGCTGATTGCGAAAATTCCCGAACACAAGATCCACGTGATCTCGCCCGACATCGGCGGCGGTTTTGGCAACAAGGTCGGCGCCTATCCCGGCTACATCTGCGCGGCGGTGGCTTCCATCGTCACCGGCAAACCGGTGAAATGGGTCGAGGACCGCATCGAGAACCTGACGGCGACCTCGTTCGCACGCGACTATCATATGACGACCGAGATTGCCTCCACGAAGGAGGGCAAGGTGACCGGTCTGCGCGTGCATGTGCTCGCCGATCACGGCGCGTTCGATGCCTGCGCCGACCCGTCGAAATGGCCGGCCGGCTTCTTCAACATCGTCACGGGATCGTATGACTTCCCGACCGCGCATCTTGCAGTCGACGGCATCTACACCAACAAGGCGCCGGGCGGCGTCGCCTATCGCTGTTCGTTCCGCGTCACCGAGGCGGCGTACTGTATCGAGCGGGCGATGGATATTCTGGCGCAGAAGCTCGGCATGGATCCGGCGGAGTTGCGGCTGAAGAATTTCATCAAGCCGGAGCAGTTCCCGTATCACTCGGCGCTCGGCTGGGAATACGATTCGGGCGACTACCACACCGCCATGCGCAAGATGATGGAGACGGTCGACTATGCCGGTCTGCGCAAGGAGCAGGCCGAACAACGCGCGGCATTCAAGCGCGGCGAGACCCGGGAGATCATGGGGCTCGGCGTGTCGTTCTTCACTGAAATCGTCGGCGCCGGGCCGTCGAAGAATTGCGACATTCTCGGCATCGCGATGTTCGACTCCTGCGAAATCCGCCTGCACCCGACGGGGGCTGGCATTGCGCGGGTCGGCTCCAAGAGCCAGGGTCAGGGTCACGAGACCACCTGGGCGCAGATCATCGCGACCGAAATCGGCATTCCCGCCGACGACATCATGGTCGAGGAGGGCAATACCGACACCGCGCCTTACGGGCTCGGCACCTACGGTTCGCGCTCGACACCGGTCGCGGGCGCCGCGATTGCCATGGCCGCGCGAAAGATCAAAGCCAAGGCGCAGATGATCGCGGCCTACAAGCTCGAGGTCCACGAAGACGACCTCGAATGGGATATCGACGGCTTCCGCGTCAAGGGCCTGCCGGAGAAGACGATGTCGATGAAGGACATCTGCTGGGCGGCCTACAATTCGGTGCCGCCGGGCATGGAGCCGGGACTCGAGGCGGTCAGCTATTACGATCCGCCCAACATGACCTATCCGTTCGGTGCCTATATCTGCGTGATGAACATCGACGTCGATACCGGGGTCTACAAGGTCAGGCGCTTCTATGCGCTCGACGATTGCGGCACCCGTATCAACCCGATGATCATCGAGGGTCAGGTGCATGGCGGCCTCACCGAAGCCTTCGCAATCGCAATGGGCCAGGAAATCCGCTACGATGCCGACGGTAACGTCGTCACCGGCTCGTTCATGGATTTCTTCATGCCGACCGCGGTCGAAACCCCGCATTGGGAAACCGACTTCACCGTCACGCCGTCGCCGCATCACCCGATCGGCGCCAAGGGTGTCGGCGAGAGCCCGAATGTCGGCGGCGTGCCGGCGTTCTCCAACGCGGTCAACGACGCCTTCTCGTTCCTGGGGAGCACCCACATCCAGATGCCGCATGATTACTGGCGTAACTGGAAGGCGGCGAAGGATCTCGGAGCGGTGGCATAGTGTTGCTGGAACGTTCGTCATTCCGGGGCGATGCGAAGCATCGAACCCGGAATCTCGAGATTCCGGGTTCGCCTCTTCGAGGCGCCCCGGAATGACGGGGACTGAGGAATGAAAAATCGTGACGAGATCGCACAAGCATTGGCTGCCTCCGGCTATATCGCCGACGGCGAACTCGCGACTGCAATCTCGCTAATGCAATTGCTGCGGCGCCCGCTGCTGCTGGAAGGCGAAGCGGGCGTCGGCAAGACCGAAGTGGCGAAAGCGCTGGCATCCGTGCACGCGACCGAGCTGATCCGGCTGCAATGCTACGAGGGGCTCGATCAATCGGCCGCGCTGTATGAGTGGAACTACCAGCGCCAATTGTTGTCGATCCAGGCACATCGCGGCGATAATCCCGATGATGTCGAACACCAGATCTTTTCGGAAAAGTACCTGCTGGAGCGGCCGTTACTGGCAGCGATCCGCCGCGACAAGCCGCCGGTGCTGCTGATCGACGAGATCGACCGCGCCGACGACGAGTTCGAGGCGTTCCTGCTCGAACTGCTATCCGACTTCCAGGTCTCCATTCCCGAGCTCGGCACCATCACGGCCACCACGATCCCGCATGTGGTGTTGACCTCGAACGGCACCCGCGAGCTCTCCGATGCGCTGCGTCGCCGCTGCCTCTATCACTATGTCGACTATCCCGATGCCGACCGCGAGGCGCGCATCATCATGGCGCGGATCGATGGCGCCAGCGCGTCGCTGTCGCTGCAGATCGCGCGCATGGTCGAGGGCATCCGAAAAGAGGAGCTGCGCAAGGTGCCGGGCGTCGCGGAGACGCTGGACTGGGCGGCGGCGTTGGTCGGCCTCGATGTCCGTGATCTCCACGACGCGCCCGAAACGGTCCACGAGACCCTGATGTGCCTGCTCAAGACGCACGAAGACAAGTCGCGGGTCACGCGCGAAGTCAGCGAACGCCTGTTGGGGAAGGTCGCATGAGCTGCTGCGGCACCAGTCCCGGTTACGAAGAACTCGACGAGGTCTCGCGCCTTGTATCGTCAAGGCTCGCCGCGTTTCTCAAAACCCTGCGCGACAGCGGATTCGCTGTTGGTCTTGCCGAAGGCCAGGATGCGGCGGAACTGATGACGGCCGGCTACGCGGCCAAACCTGGGCTGCTGCGTTCGGCGTTCAAGCATCTGTTCTCGGCGCGGAAATCCGACTGGGAGAAATTCGACGGCATCTTTGACGCGTTCTGGCTCGGCAGGCGCGTGCGGTCGCGGTCGATGACCACGGGCTCGTCGAAGGCTGCGAACAATCCGTCACTTAAGACTCTGGCTGACGGCCAGCGCTCCGGGGGCGAGACGGCGATGGATCAGGTTCCATCCACCGGCGATGGCGGCGCCGATCGCGTCGGCGAAGGCCGCATGGAAGGGGCCTCGCGCGCTGACAATCTCGCCGAGGTGGACTTTCGTAAACTGGCCGATCCCGCGCAAATCGAGCAGGCGCATGAAGCGGCCGCGCGGCTCGCACGCGCCATGCGCACCCGGTTGACCCGGCGCGACCTGGCGCGCCGCCGCGGTTACCGGCTCGATCTGCGGCGCACCATCCACGGCAACATCAGCCATGGCGGCGTGCCGATCGACCTCGTCAGGCGCCAGCGCAAGACAAAGCCGCTGCGGCTCGTCATGCTGCTTGATGCCTCGGGTTCGATGAGCATGTACACGGGCGTCTTCCTGCGCTTCATCCATGGCGTACTCGACCAGTTTCGCGAGGCCGAGGCGTTCCTGTTCCACACAAGGCTGGCGCACGTCTCCGACGCAATGAAGGAAAAGGACGCCGCGCGGGCACTCGATCGTCTCTCGATCCTGGCGCAGGGCGCTGGCGGCGGCACCAGGATCGGCGAGAGCCTGCAGACCTTCAACCGCTGGCACGCGGCGCGCGTGATCCATTCGCGCACCGTCGTGATGATCGTGTCCGACGGCTACGAGACCGGTGACGCCGCCCTGCTCGGCCGCGAGATGGCGGCGCTCGGCCGCCGCTGCCGTCGCATCGTCTGGCTCAATCCGATGATGGCGTGGGAAGGCTACGCGCCAGAAGCCGCGGGCATCAAGGCGGCGCTGCCGCATGTCGATCTCTACGCGCCGGCCAATACGCTCTACAGCCTGACTGCGCTCGAACCTTATTTGGCGAAACTGTAAATGGCCCGACCGATGAGCGCGCATGTCGAAGTGATGGATCTGGTCGCGCAGATGAAATCCGCCGAGCAGCCATTCGTGCTGGCGACCGTCGTGCGCACGGTGTCGGTGACAGCCGCGAAAGCCGGCGCCAAGGCGATCATTCGTCCGGACGGCACCATCGTCGCCGGCTGGATCGGCGGTGGCTGCGCGCGCGGCGCGGTGCTCAAAGCCGCACGCGAGGCGCTGCTGGACGGAGAGCCGCGCATGGTGTCGGTGCAGCCCGAGAATCTCCTCGCCGAACTCGGCGTCAGGCCGGGCGATAATCGCGAGGGCATCCGCTTCGCCAGCAACATGTGCCCGAGCAAGGGCACCATGGATATCTTCGTCGAACCGGTGCTGCCGCATCCCTCGCTGGTGATCTTCGGCGCAAGCCCGGTCGCGATGTCGCTGGCTGCCCAGGCCCGCCAGCTCGGCTATCACGTCACGCTGGCTGCGCCGGCCGCCGATATCGCCGCCGAGCCCGATGCCCATGTCATCGTCGACGGCTTCGCGCCCCGCTACCTCAACGAAGCCCGGCGTTTCGTCGTCGTTTCGACCCAGGGCAAGGGCGATGAGGCCGCCTTGCGCGCGGCGCTCGCCATCAAGGCCGAGTATCACGCCTTCGTCGGCAGCCGCCGCAAGATGGCGGCGCTGCGCGAAAAGCTCGTGGCCGGCGGATCGGAGGCGGTGGCGATCGATCGCGTCAAGGCCCCGGCCGGGCTCGATCTCGGCGCCATCACGCCGGAGGAGATCGCGATGTCGATCCTCGCCGAAATCACCGTCGAGCGCCGGCGCGGCCAGCGCACGACCAATCCCGCAAGGAGTTAAGGACTGACCATGCAGATGAACGACAGCCAGCGCATTCCGGCGCCTAAGGAAAAGGTCTGGGCGGCGCTCAACGATCCCGACATTTTGAAACAATGCATCCCCGGCTGTCAGTCCCTCGACATGTCTTCACCCACCGAGATGACCGCAACCGTCGTCTTCAAGGTCGGGCCGGTGAAGGCGACATTTGGCGGCAAGGTGACGCTGTCCGATCTCGACCCGCCGAACAGCTACCGCATTTCGGGCGAGGGCTCCGGCGGCGTCGCCGGCTTTGCGAAAGGCGGCGCCGCGGTCCGCCTCGAAGCGGAAGGACCTGACGTGACGGTGCTTCATTACGAGGTCGACGCGCAGATCGGCGGCAAGCTGGCGCAACTCGGGTCACGGCTGATCGACTCCACTGCGAAGAAGCTCGCGGGCGAATTCTTTGCTTCGTTTGGACAAGTTGTTGGCGGAGCCGCAGCGGCCCCTGCGGAAGCGGCGCCCAAGGGCTGGTTGGGCAAGCTGACTGGCGCGGTCTAGTAACCTGCGCGTCCCTCGCATGACGCGGGATGCCGCGGCGCGCCACGCCCGCTACGGTCCTGATCTGTACCGGGCGCGACTGGCGTGTCAGACTTCCCTTCAAGTCCTGCAGCAAAGACCGGCCAAACGGGCATGCTGGACGATGGAGGGAACGATGAGGATCGTTGCGAACTTGTTCGCCGCGTTGCTTGTGCTGCTGACGGCGCAGGCGGGATCGGCGCAATCGAATTATCCGAACCGGCCGGTGAAAGTCCTGGTCGGCTTCACACCCGGCACGGCGCCGGACCTTGCAGCGCGCATTCTTGCCGACCGGTTTGCCGAAGTCTGGGGCACGCCGTTCGTGGTCGAGAACGTTCCGGGCGCCGGCAGCAACATCGCCACCGAGCGCGTCGCCAAGGCGGCCGCCGATGGCTACATGCTGTTGATGGGCGGCAACTCGGCGCTCGTCATCAATCCGAGCCTTTTTGAGCAGCTGCCGTTCGACCCGATCAAGGATTTTGCGCCGGTCTCGCAGGTGTTCATCGCCGCGAACGTGCTCGCCGTTCCGCCCGAAGTGCCGGTCAAGACCGTCGCGGAGCTGGTGGCGCTCGCCAAGGCGCAGCCCGGCGAGCTTTCCTATGGGCACGCCGGCGTGGGCACGTCGCAGCATCTCGGCGCCGAATTGTTCAAGTACATGGCGCATGTCGATATTGCGCCGGTGCCCTACCGCGGCACCACGGCGTTGATGCCGGACCTGCTCGCCAACCGCATCACCATGTCGTTCGCCAATATCGTGAACGTGCTGCCGCTGGCGCGCGAAGGGAAATTGCGCGCGCTGGCCATCACCTCGATCAAGCGCTCGGCGCTGGCGCCCGACCTGCAGACCATGGCGGAATCCGGATTCCCCGGCTTCGAGGCGGTGCCGTGGTTCGGCCTGCTCGCGCCGGCCGGCACGCCAAAGGATGTTCTGGAAAAACTGCACGGCGAGACCGTCAAGACGCTGGCGATGCCGGAGGTGCGCAGGAAGTTCGACGAACTTGGGCTCGAACCGGTCGGCAACACGCCAGCCGAGTTTGCGGCGATCATCAGGAAGGAAACGCCCGAGTGGGCCAAGGTGATCAAGGACGCCGGCATCAAGCTCGGCAACTGAAGCTCTCCCGAATCCTGCTTGGTCTGCCTGTGCTTTCAGCTATGCTGCCTGGCATCAGTTCACCAGCTAAGAGTGATCAAAAATGACAGGGCAGGATTCGTCGGATTGGCTCGGCCTGTCGGGCCGCGTTTGCGTGGTGACAGGCGGAGGCGGCGGCATCGGCCGCGCCACGGCGCTCAGTTTCGCCAAAGTCGGCGCCCGCGTCGCCGCGATCGATCTTGATGAGCGCGGTCTTGAAGTAACGCGCGCCGAACTCGGCAAGCTCGGCGCCGGCCATGTCGTCGCGCGCTGCGATACGTCTGATGTCGACAGCGTGACCACAGCGTCTGCGACGATCGAGAAATCGCTGGGGCCATGCGAGGTGCTGGTCAATACCGCCGCCGTGCTGCGTCCCGGTGCGCTCGACACGCTGTCGGTTGGCGAATGGAACGCCGTTCTGTCCGTCAACCTGACCGGCTACTTCGTCTGCGCGCAGGTTTTCGGGCGGCAGATGCGCAAGCTTGGCCGCGGCAGCCTGGTTCACGTGGCCTCGATCGCCGGCAGCAACGCGCAGGGGCAGAGCGGCGCCTACAGCGTCAGCAAGGCCGGGGTGATCATGCTGTCGCGGCAGCTTGCCAACGAATGGGGGCCGCACGGCATCCGCAGCAACGTCGTCAGCCCCGGCATGGTGATCACGCCGATGAGCCAGGCCTTTTACGATACGCCGGGGGTGACCGAGCGACGCTCGGCCGTGGTGCCGATGCGGCGGGTCGGCATGCCGCAGGACATGGCAGATGCGATCCTGTTCCTCGCCAGCGACCGCGCGGCTTACGTCAACGGCGACGAGATCATGGTCGACGGCGGCTATGCCAACATGCTGATGAATCTGGTACCGCGGCCGGGATTTGAGTGAGGCGGCCGTAGGCTGGGCAAAGCGAAGCGTGCCCACCATCTCTCCGCAAGTGTCATCGTGAATGGTGGGCGCGCTGACGCTTTGCCCACCCTACGAACTACGCAGTCGTCTCAGTCGAACAGGCTCGACACCGATTCTTCCGACGCGGTGCGGCTGATCGCTTCCGCGATCAGGGGCGCGATCGACAGCGTGCGGATGTTGGCGGCCTTGGTGACCGCCTCGGTCGGCAGGATGGAGTCGGTGATGACGAGTTCCTTCAGCCGCGAACCGGCAATGCGCGCCGCGGCGCCGCCCGACAGCACGCCATGGGAGATATAGGCGTAGACATCCTTGGCGCCATTGGCGAGCAGCGCGTCCGCTGCGTTCACCAGCGTGCCGCCGGAATCCACGATGTCATCGATCAGGATGCAGGTGTAACCGGCGCAGTCGCCGATCACGTTCATGACTTCGGACTCACCGGCGCGTTCGCGGCGCTTGTCGATGATGGCGAGCGGCGTGTTGATGCGCTTGGCAAGGCCGCGTGCGCGCATCACGCCGCCGACGTCGGGCGACACCACCATGACATTGGCGAGGTCGAAGCGCTCTTTGATGTCGCGCACCATGACCGGCGAGGCGTAGAGATTGTCGGTCGGGATGTCGAAGAAGCCCTGGATCTGGCCGGCGTGCAGGTCGAGCGTCATCACGCGGTCGACGCCGGCGCGGGTGATCAGATTGGCCACCAGCTTGGCCGAGATCGGAGACCGCGAACCGACCTTGCGGTCCTGCCGGGCGTAGCCGAAATAGGGGATGATAGCGGTGATGCGGCGCGCGGACGAGCGGCGCAGCGCATCGGTGATGATCAGCAATTCCATCAGATGGTCGTTGGCCGGAAACGAGGTCGACTGGATGATGAACGCGTCCGAGCCGCGCACATTCTCAAGCACCTCGACGAAGATTTCGTTGTCGGCAAAACGGCGGACGCTGGCCTTGGTTAGCGGCAGCTTCAGCCCTTCGGCGATGGCCTGGGCCAGCGCGGGATTGGAATTGCCGGCGACCAGCTTGATCGAGCCGTTCTTGGCCGCCATTGACGCTTCTCCTCGCGCCTTGCTGGATACGACGTTCAGCATATCGAGAAATCCTCGGAACCGGCGCTTTTGATGGGCGAGGAGATATCAGGCGGGTGGCTCGGCTGGCAACCCGTCGGCCCGGTTTTCCCGGTCAAAAAACGGCTAATACGTGACTTTTACGGGGTCGCCTATTGGGCGCTGAAGCCGAGCGCGGCGCCGCCGGCGGCATCCTGGGCGGGTATGGCAGTTTCCATGCTCGCCACCGCCGGGCCGCGGCTGGCCGGGGCCGTAGCGGGCGTCGCGTCCGGGGTTCCGTTAATCATACCCGACAAACCGCTAAGGCCGGCTTGCGCGATTTTCCGCAAGGTCAGGTCGTCGGCCGCCGCCCAGGCGTCGCGTCCGGCCTTGCCGGCCGCTTCCTCGCCGGAAAGCCGCAGCGCCCGCTGCTGGTTGTTGTCGTAGACGTCCCAGACCCAGGCGATCACGGTCTTGCCGCGCACCACCTGCGCCGAGAGATAGCTGCGCACGCGGTAGGAAGCCCCGCCCTCGCGCGAGACGATCGACAGATTTCGCAGCTTCGATTCGCTGTCGAGCACGCTGACCAGGCGGTCGAACACCTGTGGCGGCGGGCCGTCGACCGATTCGAAGGCCACGGTGGCGCCGCCACCAGCGCTCGGTGCCATCGCGTACGAGCCGCTGCCCGTTGCGCCGCCGCCGGCACAGCCGCCGAGCGCCGAGGCGACGAAAAGCAGCACTGCTGCGATCATGGCGCGCGGCGCTTGCAGGCACGAAGCTGGAAAGGTGTCGCTCATTGCTCCCTGCGATATCGTTAAAATGTGTTAAGGTCTAGGGCAGCGGATGCACGGGCCCGCCAAAAAGATTGCGTCGAGCTCGCCCCCGTTCACCTTGTTGTTGCCAGAATCCCCCAACTCCGCAGGATGATCCATGCGAGCCTTTGTTCTCGACGGCTATGGCGCGATTGCCGACCATGTCCGCCTGACGGAAATCGTGGATCCAGTCCCGGGCCCCGACGATGTCCTGATCGAAATCCATGCCGCCAGCCTCAATCCGATCGACTTCAAGATCGCGCATGGCGACCTGAAGCGCGTCTCGAAATATCAACTGCCGCGTCCGTTCGGGTTCGATGCCAGCGGCGTCGTGCTGTCGGCCGGCGCGCGTGCCAACCGGTTCAAGCCGGGCGACGCGGTCTATGTGCGCGCCTCACGCGAGACCATCGGCACGTTTGCCGAAAAGATCGCGCTCGGCGAAAATCTCGTCGCGCTGAAGCCGGCCTCAATTTCACACGCGGAAGCGGCTTCGCTGCCACTCGTCGGGCTGACCACGGTGCAGATGTTCGGGCGGGCCGGTGCGAAGTCCGGGCAGCGGATCCTGATCCATGCCGGCTCCGGCGGCGTCGGCACGTTTGCGGTTCAATACGCGAAGCATCTCGGACTTCACGTGACATCGACGACAAGTTCGAAAAATGCGGATTTCGTCGCTTCGCTCGGGGCCGACCGTATCATCGCCTACGACCGCGAGAACTACCTTCAGCAGGATGGCAATTACGATATCGTCTACGACACGCTCGGTGGCGCATTCACCGTCGATGCCTTCAAGGTGGTGAAGCGCGGCGGCGTGGTGATTTCGCTCAGCGGACCGCCGGATCGGGATTTCGCCCGGCGCGAAGGCGCCGGCTTGCTGGTAGGTATCGTCGTCTGGCTGATGGGACGGAAGGTTTACGCCGCCAGCGCGGCTGCCGGGGCGCGATACGAGTGGTCCTTCACGGAATCCAATGGTGACCAGTTGCGCGACATCGCCGCCTTGGTGGAAGGCGGCGCGATCAAGCCGGTGGTCGACCGCGAATTTGCCTTCGAGCAGTTGCCGGCCGCGCTCACCTATCTCGAAGCGGGGCGTGCGCGAGGCAAGGTGGTGTTGCGGGTGAAGTAACTACTCGCGCGCCAGCGCAATCGCGTGGACGTGGCGGCCGTAGTCGGGCTCTTTCCGGTGCACCGAGCGGCGGTAGCTGTAGAAGCGCTCGTCGGAATAGGTGTCGACGCCGATGTCGTCGATCATCAGCACGCCGGCATTTTCCAGCCGCATCCGGATGAAACCGGCGAGGTCGAACATCGAATGACCCGCGCGATTGGAGGGGATGAAGAACACGCCGTTCTCGGCGTCGGCATCCAGAAAGCGCTCGACGAATTCGCTGCCGACTTCATAGGAGTGCTGGCGGATCAGCGGGCCGATCGCGGCGACAATGCCGGAGCGGTCGGCGCCGAGTTTTTCCATGGCGTCGATGGTTGATTCCAGCACGCCGGTCAGCGCGCCCTTCCAGCCGGCATGGGCGGCGCCGATTACGCGCGCGCTCGCGTCAGCAAACAGGATCGGGCCGCAATCCGCGGCGGTGACGCCGATCGCGATGCCTTCGGTGCTTGTGACGAGCGCGTCGGCGCGCGGCTTGTCACCTTGCCATGGTCCGGTCGCCACCACGACGTCGGGTGAATGGATCTGGTGCGCACTGAGCAAGCGCTCCGGCGCAACGCCCATCTGTTCGGCCATCCGGCGGCGATTTTCCGCGACACAGGCCGGATCGTCGTTGGAGCCTAGTCCGCCGTTGAGGCTTTGGTAGATTCCGTTCGATATCCCGCCTTCGCGGGTGAAGAAGGCGTGGCGCAGCCCGGGAACGGCCGCGAGCAGCGACGATCCGAACGTCATGCTGTTTCGTCTCCAGGCGCGGGCGGTTCGTCGCTGAGACCCGCGACCGCGGTAATATTGGGTTCGGTGACCGCAAGCACCTTGAACATCGATCCCATGCCGCCGCGGCCGCTGTCGGTCAGGCGCTTTAGCGCGGCAGAGATATCGGCGGAAACTTCCGGTGTGGTTTTTCCCATCAGCGTAAGGGCGCGCGTCTCGATGCCGAGCCGCTTGAGGAAATCGCCCTGCGTCACCGGGCCATGAACGCGCGCGCCGACGTCTTCCGCCGCGCGCGCCAGCGCCTGGAAATCGACATGGGCGGTGACGTCGGCCTGGCCTG